>JAHEZO010000225.1:0-2214 GCA_023250995.1 Flavobacteriales bacterium
TTTAATCAGTGAGGCCGTAAATCTTCTCGATAAATATAAGGTAATTGAGCAGTGCGAAAAAGAAGCCGGACAAATTCTGGAAAAAGCATGGAAAAAAGTTGACCCCCTCCTTTTCGATTCTATGGTGAAACTGAATCTTCGGGCCTTTAGCTGGTTTGTGCTGGAAAGAACTTATTAAATTCTTCTTTCTGAAATTTATCCTCTTAATAACTGATGTTACGGACATCTTTATTTCAAATAATAAATAACAATAATCAAATTGCAAAAAAATCCGAATTACCAAAAAAAAAATTCTAAACCGCTTAAGAAGATTTTTTCGACAATAATCGAAAAATCAAGTTAGTAGACGGTTTGATAATTGAAATTTTGATATTGAATATTATTTGTATTTTGATATTTGTATTTTGGAATTTAATGTTTTTGCGTAACTTCAGTTATAATTATTCATTTTTTATTCCTATGTTCATTTACAGAAAAATATTTATACTATTTGGAATTTCGCAAATAATTTTTATTTCATCAGGAGTTGGATACGCACAAAAAGAATTTTCAAATTGGTATTTTGGAAACGGGGCGGGCATCGGTTTTTCTTCAGGTACAGCAACCGCATTAACCAACAGCAACCTCTTTACAGAAGAAGGATGCGCAAGTATTTCGGATGAAGCCGGTAATCTTCTTTTTTATACCAATGGAATTAATGTGTGGGACCGTAGCCACAATATTATGCCCAACGGTTTTGGTCTTGAAGGGGGTATCTCCTCCTCTCAGTCGGCTGTAATTCTTCCATTTCCCGGAAACAAAAGCAAATACTATATTTTTACTGTGGGTGAAAAAGCAGGACCTGCGGGCCTTTCCTATTCGGTGGTGGATTTGCTGGCCGGGTCTGATAAAAAAATTTTTACAAAAAGTCAAAACATCCTCCTCACTCCCGATGTAATTCTGGCAGCTTCAAAACCCGATGTTATTCAAAAAAACATTCACCTTACTTCACCAGTATCTGAAAAACTTACAGCGGTAAAAAATAATGCAGCTGATGGGTTTTGGGTAATTGTGCATCAATGGAATACAAATGCCTTTTTTGCATTTCCCGTTAAAAAGGATGGAGTGGGCAAGCCGGTTATTTCAAACATTGGAATTGTTCATAAAGAAACGGGGGCAGGTTCAAACAGGGAATCAATTGGTTGCCTTGTTGCCTCACACGATGGAAAAAAACTTTGTTCGGCCATTTGCTACAAACCCGATAATGACCTTGAACTTTTTGATTTTGATGATTCCTCCGGGAAAGTATCAAACCTTCAGAAAATTCCATCAAAAGGGTATGCCTACGGAATTGCCTTTTCCCCTGATAATTCAAAAATGTATGTTTCTTTTTTACAGGGTGAAGCGGGTATCATTCAATATGATTTAAAAGGAAAACACGGAACCGGTACAGATAACAGCAGCCAATGGACAGGCTCTGACATTTATTCTTCGGGTGTGGTAATTACCACCAACAAAATTGGAAAAACTGTAATGGGCGCTTTGCAGTTAGGTCCCGACAATAAAATTTATATAGCCAAAACCGGCCAGTACCTTGATTTAATTCATAAACCAAACGAAAAAGGGAAGGCCTGCGGATATGAAGAGGACGGATTTTTTCTGATGGGCAAATATTCGGTTTATGGCTTGCCTTCAGAAATTATTTTGGTTACTAAAGTTGAAAAACCACTCGTGGAAGAGAAAAAAGTTAAAGAGGAAAAGGTTAACGATTGCATGGGAAGGTTGCCAATAATCCCTTTGCCCAAAGACACTGAATTATTTTGCCAGAAAGAATTAACACTTGATGCCGGAAATGAAAATGCTCAGTTCGAATGGTCGAACAAAGAAATTACCAGGAAAATTAAGGTTAGAGAATCAGGAAAATATTCGGTTACAGTAACCAGTGGCGGCTGCTCATCCAAAGCAACTATTAGAGTGGAATTTGCCGAAAAGGAAACTGAATTTATTTACCTCCCCGAATTCAGGCCTTCAAACACCATGCTCAACAGTTCTTTTCAGTATTCAATTAACGATGTTAAAAGTTTTAACATGAAATTGTTTTCTTCCTCCGGAAAACTTGTTTTCGAAACCACTAACCCGCGTAAATACTGGGACGGAAAAGATGATAAAGGCAAACTTCTCCCTTTTGGAGAATACAAATGGCTCGTTAACTACCTGCCCAAATGCGGAGCCCAG
>JAHEZO010000225.1:2224-5775 GCA_023250995.1 Flavobacteriales bacterium
AGGGGAAAACTTTCTTTTATTTTTAATTTTTTAAGGAATTAATTTTCTCACATCTATTTCCAATGCCTCTGAAACTTCTTCCAAAAAATATTTGGATGGATTAACCCGCCCTTTTTCTAAACGCTGAATATTTTGCTGGTCGCGGTTCATCTTTACCGCAAGATCGAGTTGTGTCATATTTTTTTTCTGATGGGAAAGTGATTGATACTAAAACAATGGTGAAGATGAAATAATGCCATTTGGCAAAACCCTAATTCTCTAATTACGAATTGAAAAAATCCATTTTTTCAGTGTTATCAGCGTTCCATTATTAATTCTCCTGCAATTCTTTTAGCTCCACATCGCTTTGCCTTAGCCGGTGTGCAATTACAAAAGCGAGCTTCTCAAAAAATAGCCCTGCCACTTCAGGATATTTTATGGCAATTTCATTAAACTTATTCCGGGATAAAACATAAAGCACCACTTCATCAATCGAAACTGCATCAGCTGATCGTTTCCTTTTATCCAGAAATGCCATATCACCGAAAAAACCCCCTTTGGTGATGGTTACCAAATGATGAAACATTCCTGCACTCAGAGGAAGAACAATTTTTACATTTCCAAGACGGATAAAATAAATTTCATCACTCTCGTCACCTGTTTTAAAAATTGTTTCTGCGGGGGAATACTTTTTTTCGACCATGCATGTCGAAAGCATTGATAAGGGATTTTCTGAAAGTCCTCTGAAAAGTTCCAGTTCATGTAATTCAAGAATCCTTTTATCGTCTTTTATTTGTGCCTCGGCAAGTATTTCATCCTCGGCCCATTCAAGAGCGAAATCAAGGTCGTCAAAAAATTTGAGATGTGCGGTTTCATTTAGCCCAAGGGTGGTGAGATAATCTTTAACATTTTGGCCCGATGGCAAACTCAAGGGCACCGAAGCAAATATCAGGTATCCTTTTTTTTCTGAGATGCGGGCAAGAATCTGTTTTATTCGGTTTGCTGCAGTGTAATCAACCGATTGAACTCGGTGCATGTCAAGAATTGCATATTTGCAATCAGCCAGCACCGGTTCTATTTCAGATAGGAGTTGATCAGCAGTACCGAAAAAAAGCTGACCCTGTAGTTCAATGATTAAGGTCTGCAATCCTTTTCCCTCTAACATCGCCCTTTCTTTCTGAGGCCTGCTTTTTTTTGAAAATGTTTTATTGCCAAATGATTTTCTTCTGATTACAGAAGTACGCATCTGTTCCCTGAGGAAAAGAAGTATTGCCATTGCAATTCCAACTCCGGCCGCAGCAATCAGGCTAAAGATTACTGCGGAGAGAATTACAGAAAGAATCACAAAAAAATCAAAAACAGTTGATTTGTGTTTCAGCAGTGAAAAGCTTTTAACATCCACCATTCTTATTGCAACTACAATTAATATTCCGGCAAGGGCAGCAAATGGTATCCATGCAACTAATTTACCAAGTAGCAAAAGGACCAGCAGAGCAGAAAAGCCAACAAAAACTCCCGACCATTTTGTTTTACCTCCACTGGAGATATTTACCAGGGTGGGTCCCATGGTTCCGGCTCCCGGAATTCCGCAGAGCAGGGCAGAACCTATATTTCCAAATCCCTGCCCTACCAGCTCATTGTTTGAATTATGCCTCGACATGGTAAGCGCATCAAGAACCACACAGGTTTTTAATGTATCAATGGATAGTAAAACAGCCAGAGTGAATACAGGTCCAATCAAAATTCCAATGTTATTTAAATCAAAAGTAAATAGCAGTGAAAATTGATTTGTGAAAATTCCGGTAAGATCAGAAACCGAAGCCGAGATTGGACCAATTACAAAATGATTGTTTTCGAGCGATAGGAGGGAGGGATTAAAAAATGAAATTCCAAAATAACAGGCAATCCCGGTAAGTAATGCAATAATAGCCGCAGGAACTGATTTAATTATTTTAGGAGCAAAAAACATGGCAAGAATAGTTACCAATCCAATGCCGATGCTTTCCGGCTTCCAATCATGTATTCTGGTTAGCCCCTCCCAGAATTTAATTTCTTTTGGTAGTCCGAGCAGTTTTGGGAATTGTCCGGAAAAAATTAAAACACCCACCCCGCTTAAATATCCCGCCACAACAGGATAAGGGATATATTTAATAAATTTTCCTCCACCAATTTTTCCCAAAATTACCTGAATCACCCCCGCAAAAAGAGAAACAATAGTGATATAAACAGGTATAATATTGGGAGGGATGCTCCCTTTACCAAGCATTTCACCAACAAAAACAGAAAGTACCGCTGCGGCAGGAGCACAAGGAGCCGATATTAAACGTTTTGTTCCTCCTATTAAGGGAGCTAATAAACCCAGCGCAATGGTTCCCATAATTCCCCCTATAGCTGCCTTACCCGAAAATTCCGGCCCCAGTGGTGCGTAAATAATTAGTCCAAATGCGATGGCCGATGGCAGGGCCACAAGCATGGCTGCTGTTCCACCAAAAATATCCCCAATTAGGGTGGAGGATGAATTTTTTAAATTTTTTTCTTCCATTTTTTTTTGCTTTGGTTAATTTTCTTGGAACTAAAGTGTGAATTTACAAACTCTGTCGGGACTTTGAAGACTGAAGACTGAAGACCGAAGCCAGAAGACCGAAGACAGAAGACAGAAGACAAAGGGCGGAATTCTTGAATCAAAATTAATAGCTTACTTTTGTTCATCGCCCAACGCCAATTGCCCTTACCTATTGCTCATTGCCCATTGCCCATTACCTATTCCTCATTGCCCTTTTCCATTACCCACTAACATGTACTCTTTACCCACTACTCACTACCAACTACCAACTACCAACTACCAACTACCAACTACCAACTACCACCTCTTCTCACTCAATCAACTTATATTTCTTAATAGCCTCCTTCCTGTAACATGAATTAAAATGCCACCATTCTGTTTGAATATTAAAAAAACCGGCCCCATGCATCACCTTGCGAAGCAATTTCCTGTTTTCAACCTGGCGGAAAGAAAGTTTACCATTTAATAAATATTTTTTTTCTGAAACAGGGTAGGCCAGTTCTCCGAAAAAATCAAATGGAGTACCCATTTCAAGTTCATTCCCTAAACTATCAGCAATTGATAAATCAACGGCAGCTCCAAAATTATGCAATGAACCAAACTTTGGGTTTGATACATATTTTATTTTTTCTTTGTCGGACATATCCAGCATTTCCCACATTTTCCATTGTATCCTCCTTGGCCTTACCCCATCAAAAACAAGCAAATTGTAACCCGGGTTTTCTTTTTTTAATAATTGCTGGGCTTTTAAAAGTTTCCGAGCCACTTCAGGATGCAGATAGCATTTGCTTAAATCTCCATAAAGATCTTTTCCAAGAAAATTTTTTTCGGTAGAATACTTCAGGTCAGCCAGAATGTTAGAATCAAGGGTCCTAACATCCACCAACCCTGAGTCAAGAAAAAGTTGTTCGAGAATGGAAATTTTTTTAGCAGTATCAATTTTAAGGGGAAGAACAGAAGGGATTAACAAGGAATCATTTTTCAAACCGGGTAATTCAATTTTTTTTTC
>JAHEZO010000226.1 GCA_023250995.1 Flavobacteriales bacterium
AACATCAACCAATGCAAGCTGTAACGGAATGGCCGATGGAAGCGCAAGCGTAACCGCAAGCGGAGGCACAGCTCCTTACACATACCTGTGGAATGGCGGAGCAACAACAGCCACAATTAATTCTCTTGCAGCAGGAAGTTATTCGGTAACAGTTACCGATGCAAATTTGTGTACCGCAAGTTCAAGTGCAACTGTAACCGAGCCGGCAGCACTAACAGCCAGTACAACCTCCACCAATGCAAGCTGTAACGGAATGGCTGATGGAAGTGTAAGCGTAACTGCAAGCGGAGGCACAGGTCCAAACACTTACCTGTGGAATGGCGGAGCAACAACATCAACCCTTAATTCTCTGGCTGCAGGAAGTTATTCGGTAACAGTTACCGATGCAAATTTTTGTACTGCAACAGCTAGTTCAACGGTAAATGAACCCACTGCATTAACGGTAATTATTACTCCAACCGATGCAACTTGTGTCGCCTCAGATGGTGCAGCTACCGTTTCTGCAGGAGGAGGAACAGCCCCATATACTTACTTGTGGTCAAATACCCAAACCTCTGCAACCATAACCGGAATTTCATCCGGTGTTTATTCGGTAACTACAACGGATGCAAATAATTGCAGCATAATTACAATGGCAAATGTTAATGATTTGTCAGGTCCATCAGTTTTAATCACAGGGGTTACCAATGCAAATTGCGGAGGTCCTGATGGTTCTGCAACTATCTCTGTAAGCGGAGGAACATCTCCCTATATGTATGTTTGGAGTAACACTTCGGGTGGAAATAATCTAGACACGGTTCCTCCGGGAATTTATACCGTTACTGTTACTGATATAAATTTATGCAATGGAGTTGGCCAGGTTACCATTGGAAATATCGGGAACAACCCTCCCTCAATATCTGGGAATGTAACCCTTGCATCCAACGGGTTTATTGTTACAGCAGGTTTCGTAAGGGCATATAAAGTTTCGCCAACCCCCGGCATGTATGATTTGATTGCAGAAGCTTCAATTAATACCAATGGAGATTATATTTTTAACTCTCTTCTTCCCATTGGAAACTACCTTTTTCAGGCAGTAGCAGATACTTCATTCTTTCCAGGTTCTATTCCAACATACCTTGGACTTACCCATCATTGGGATTCGGCAACAGTTGTAGGAGTGGTTTGCGATACTAATTTGGTTATTGACCTAGAAGTTATTTCTCTTGCAGGTTTAAGTGGCACTTCAGATTTTAAAGGGAAAGTTATTGCAGTAGGGGGAAGCAAGTGGGGAATATTAGTTGGGGATCCGGTTCCCGGAATTGATGTTTCACTGGAACAAATACCGGGTGGAATTGTGGCAAGGGATGTTACGGATAGCGTAGGGGATTATGAGTTTTTGAATGTTCCGCAGGGGAAATATCAGATTTTTGTGGATATTCCGGGGCTTGGAATGGATTCAACTTACATCCTTGACCTTACCACAGACGACACAACGGTTGTAAATTTGAATTTCTTTGTTGGAGATACATCTATTTATATCGAGGAAATGGTTTCGGTTAAAGAATTAATATCTTCAGAGGGCCAGGAAATAAGAATTTACCCGAATCCGTTTAATTCAGCAACGAATTTTGAGTATGTTTTGAATGAAGTGAAGAATGTTTCAATTGAAGTTTACAATATGGTTGGCGAAAAGGTTTTCGACCACAATGTTAATTCTCAATCTTCCGGAAAGCATATTGTTAAATTCAACAAAAAAGAAGGAAGCAATTCAGGAATGTATTTTGTAAAGTTCCGCATCGGGACAGAATCCTATTCGAGAAGAATTATTCAATTGCAATAACCGGAAAGGGCCCGATATTAAAAGGGCAAATCATCCGGTTCGTTGGAAGTTGAAGTAAAAGCAGGAGGAGGAACTTCTGCAAAGGATTCATTGCCGGAAGTATTTTGATTAAAATTGGCTGAACCAGTTTTTTCCATTTTCCATGCCTGGAGGGAATTAAAATATTTTACTTGTCCTTCTTTGTTTGTCCATTCCCTTCCCCGGAGGTTAAACAATACTTTAACTTCATCCCCCTCATTAAAATTATCAAGCAAAGGGCATTTATCCTGCGTAAGCTCGAATTGTATATACTGAGGGTATTGAGAAGAATTATCGGTAATGACAAAATCTCTTTTTTTGAACTTTTCGCTCACTTGCTGAACTGTTCCTTTTACTTTTAATTTTCCGGTGATTTCCATTTTGTTTTTAGTTTTTGATAGATATTATGGTTGATTAGTTTATGGGTATAAGAGTTAAAGGGTTTATGGGTTTAAGGGTTTATGGGTTGATAAGTTTATGGGTTGCTTTTTGCTTTAAATTTTTTTTTGTTCACTTCCCTAATTTAACCGAAAAACCAGAAAAAGTCAATTTAATTTTGTGAATTAATTAAAAGCGAGAAGGGTTTTCCAGGCCTCTTCCAATTTATTATTTGTAAGAAGTTGCTGGGCGAAAATATGCAATTGTTTTTTTAATTCATTTTTATTGTTCGAAAATGCACTAAAAATTTCTGAAAGATGAAGTAACTTATATTCATTCACAGAGGTTTCATCAGGTAAGGTTTCAGCGCTTCCGAGCTGACCAAGATTATTCCCGGTTAAGATATTGCTATCCCTAATTGAAGCTGGAATCCGGTCAATGCCCATCCCGGGTTTTGACAATGGTTTGGCTACTTCAAAAACGGCATTTCCTGAAGTACGGCAATAATAATCTTTTCCCATTCGGCCAACAAGATCGATGGCATTGGGGTCAATATTTCCATCTTTGTCTAACACATTTTCATTGATATGAACCAGCACTATTTCGGCAATTACAAGATTTCCTGCACCGGCTTTTTTTCCAAGGGGTATTACCTGCCTTACTTTACACTCCAGCTGAACAGGAGATTCTTTTACTCTGAAAGGTTTTACCATTTCGGATTTTACCTGGGTAAACCCCCCTTTAATAAATTCATTTACCCCTTTTGGATATTCACCGCTGGTAAGTGAGGCCTGTTCTACCATATTATAGGAAACAACATTTACCACCACTTCCATGTTTTCAAGGATGTTTTCGAAAGTGTGTTTGGGGGTATTATCCCTTCCCTTTCGGGCGGGAGAAAATATAATTACCGGGGGGTCACCGCTGAATAAATTAAAAAAACTAAAAGGAGCAAGATTGGGATTCCCTTCTTTATCTATCGTGCTGGCAAAAGCAATGGGTCTGGGTGCCACAGCCCCAACCAGATAACTATGCAATTTTGAAAGAGGCGTATCTTTCGGGTTAATTCTTTTCATTGCCATAATCATAATGGGTTCTTTTTGAAGCGGCAAATATCTTACTTTTCATGAAACAAAAATTCGAAACCTCAAAATCATAATTTCCTTTAAATTTGCCCTCCTGTAAAAATGGTCCCGTAGTTCAACGGATAGAATAGAAGTTTCCTAAACTTTTGATGGCAGTTCGATTCTGCCCGGGACTACCAAAATAATATTTTAACACCTGCAAGTTTTATTCTTTCAAGTGTCTTTTTAAATCATTTTTTTTAACTCGTAAACATGCCAAGGAAAAAGTTCCTTATATCTATCTGGTCATCCTTTACAAAAGCAAGAAAGGTAGAAATGTGGTGCTGGTTTACTGAATACTTTTGTGTTTGCATGGTGAATTATTAAAGTTTATCCGGATTATTTTCAATTGGCAAATCCCGGTTATTGTAGGTTGCTTTTGTAAATCGGAAAAAATCCTCCTTATCCTTTATACTTCCTCCTTTCCATTGAGAAAATTAACCCATTCAGGGTCGTAATATTTTTTTAGCCACCTTGGGTAATTCCGGGCAGTGAAGATAATTTTTCCATTTCTTATTTCCGACATCAATTCGAAATTCGCGGAGTTATCAATAAGGTACGAACAAAATGAAGCTTTGGCGGCTTTTGAAAAGAGCTTTAAGGATTTGAAATATCTCTGCTCAATTTTTTTATCATCTACGTCATGCCCCCCTTGTTTTACCCTCAACTTTACCCGTTCAATGTTCAAATGCCAATCGTTGGTGAAAACAAAGTACAAATACGTTTTAAATCCATTCTTTCCCGCTACTTCCAATAATTTCAGTTTTGAAGGATGAGATAAAACTGTTTCATAACAAAATGATTGTTTGCTCTCAATAAGCTTTTCAGCAAGATAAGTAGCCACGAAAGAAGCAATATAAGAATTCAATTCATTTTTATTTATATCCAGATTCAATACCCCTCTTTGAATATTTATTTTTTCAAGAAAAGAAGAATCTCTTATTTTTTTGAGAATACCCGATTGCTTGATGTGCTTTTTAAAATCTTGGTCCGAAACTTTTACCCGATAAGCGTTAAAATGAAATTGAAGTGAACTAGAAAGATATTTTTCAATTTCATCTGCATTCACAAATACTTCCGTGTGGATGTAGGATTTACTACGTAGAAAGTTAAAGAGGTGTGTTTTCCCTGAACCGTTTGGACCCGCAAAAATCCGAAAGCGTGGCTGCATGTTTTCAGGATGCTTTTTTGTATTTTCGGGACCTGCGTAAAACTTTAACTTTCTTATTCGGATAAATAAGTTTTATTTCTCCGTTTTCAGAAATGGCAATAGGAAGTTTTTTGCGGGAAGCTTTTCTCCGAGCTGATTTACCGGCTTGTTTTAGCAATCTTTGAAGTTTTTCTGTATCACTCATGTAGGAAATGTTTTCAATACAAAATTAAGATTAAAAGTTCACCCAAAATACCTCTGCATCAAATTTACCTGTCGTAGCCTTATCGAAGGCAGGATCGTTTTACCCATACATCATTGCATTAGCAAACCAAACAAATTCTGCAACTCCTTTTCACTTAATTTTTGATTGCTAATCGGAACTATTTTAACTGTAGATTTTATTTTTGCGAAAAGGACCCCACCCAAAATTACATCAAGATCTGCTCCTGTCGGTTTATTATGGTATTCATATTCTTCTTTTTAATTTTTTTTTCATAAACCCAAAAGCTTTTGCTATTACAACAGTGTAAGATTTATCAATAAAAACATCTGTTTTATTGGTGGTTTTTTCCGAAAGGACAAAATGAAAATTTTCATCTTCATCCATATCAATTGAAATAGTGTAGATCTGCAAAAGAATTTTTAGTTTGGTTGTGTTTTTCATGGGTTATAATTCCAGTTCCTCCGAAGGATTCCAAAAGAGTTTTTTAAATTCAACCACCGAATCGTTTTTTACCTTGACGCCTTCTTTTTCCAATAGATTCTGCATCATATCGGGGTTTCCGAAATGGTGCTTGCCCGTGAGTAGCCCGGCACTGTTTACAACCCGGTGAGCGGGCACAGGCGGAGTAGCAGAATGGCTTGCGTTCATAGCCCAGCCCACCATCCTGGCTGATTTTGCGGTTCCCAGATAACGAGCTACCGCACCATAGGAAGTAATTCTGCCATGTGGAACTAAGCGAACCACATCAAAAACATGTTGAAAAAAATCCTTGTTTTTTTCTGAAAGTTTCATGGCCTGCAATTAAAAACTGATGTTACTCACCCCTCTATTTCAAATTACAAATAACAATAATCAAATTGCAAATAAATTCCAATGACCATTAAAGAAAATTCTAAACCGCTAAAGAAGATTTTTTCGACAATAATCGAAAAATCAGGATAACAGACGGTTTGATACTTGAAATTTTGATTTTGAATATTATTTATATTTTGATATTTGTATTTTGGAAATTTATGTTTTTGCGTAACTTCAGTTAAATACTGATGTTACGC
>JAHEZO010000005.1 GCA_023250995.1 Flavobacteriales bacterium
TTTGGTGAAAAATGTGAGCCTAATTTAATTCAGCCAACTTTTATTACCGACTACCCGGTAGAGATGTCCCCCCTGGCGAAAAAGCACCGGAGTAAATCCGGCCTGGTTGAACGATTTGAAGCCATCTGCAACGGCAAAGAAATATGCAATGCGTTTTCAGAATTAAATGATCCCATCGACCAGCGGGCAAGGTTTGAAGAGCAAATTGAACTTGGAAAAAGAGGGGATGAAGAAGCCATGGTGCCGGATGAAGATTTTTTAAATGCCCTCGAATACGGCATGCCTCCAACTGCAGGTTTGGGAATTGGAATCGACAGGCTTACCATGATAATGACCAACTCACATTCTATCCAGGATGTATTGTTTTTTCCGCAGATGAGGCCCAGGCAGGCAACGGGAACTACAATATAAAAAAATTTCAAATTCCAAGAAGTAAGAACCAAATTCCAAGCCCCAGGGTAATATTGCAAAAAGAATCAAAAAAAGTATTCTCCACCGAGAAATGGAGAACACAAAGAAGCGCTGCGAAAATTTATCTTTGTGAAACTTTGAGCCCTCTGTGGTAAAACCTTTTTTTAATTCAATTGTGGTTTTAAGGAAAGATATTTATTGCCTTATTCAAAACCCACTGCAAAAAAGCAATAAAAAAAAAGCAGCTACTGTTGATTTTACTTACCGGGTTTTTTTGATGAAGCTTCCCCGTTTCCTTCAAGACCTTTTGCATCCACCAGTCGAAGTCCTTTTTATTTTTTGTGCCTTTTTCATCCACAAGCAACCAGCCCTTCATGGATTTTCCACTCAGATTAAAAGGTTTTGCTCCTTCCTTTGAAAGAAGCTCCTCAGTTAATTCAGGCAGGCAGCGAACCATTAAGTGATCCTTGTTTACGCCAACGCACATTTTACCGTTTATCAAAAAGGCAATTCCTCCGAACATTTTTTTCTCTTCAAGATTTTTTGTTCCCTTAAGGGATGCCCTGATTCGGGCTGCAATTTTTTCGTTATAGGCCATTGAAATTAATTTTCTTTATTAAATTCCAGCGCTTTATTTATCCAAAAATCCAAATCCTTTTCATTGTCGAACCCATCGGGACTAATAAAAAGAAATCCTCTTAAAATCTTTCCGGTAAAATCCATTACTCCGCTTCCTTTTTGCAATAATAATTTTTCGTACGGACCATTCCCCACCCTTACCATAAGCCGATCTTCTCCTGTTTTACGGTTTTTATCCACCCCAACACACATTTTATTGTTTACCATAAAAACAAGACCACCCATCATTTTTTTAATTTCCGTAAGTCCCTCCCCACTCAATCTTTGTTTAACCCTATCGGCCAAAAATTCATTGTATTGTTTTTCTTTTTTTATTTTTTTTGGCATATTTATTAACTGATGTTACGCACATCTCTATTTCAAATTACAAATAACAATAATAATCAAATTGCAAATAAATTCCAATGGCCAATAAAGAAAATTCTAAACCGCTAAAGAAGATTTTTTTCGACAATTATCGAAAAATCAAAATAGCAGACGGTTTGATAATTGAAATTTTGATATTGAATATTATTTGTATTTTGATATTTGTATTTTGGAAATTAATGTTATTGCGTAACTTCAGATATTAACTAAAGTTACGCAAAACAAATTTATGCCGAAATTTTTTAGATTGCTACAAAGCCACAAAGGCGCAAAAAAAACAGCTAAAGAAAATCTTTTGTGTCTTTGCATCTTCGCAGCGAAAAAAAAGTATTCATTTCAAATTAATTCTGTAGAAATTGTCATACGCCCAATATGAAATAGAAATTCTAAATAGGTATTTACTCATTGCGTTACATTTTTATTTTTACTATATAACTACAACTTCGTTTATTATATAGGAAATGTTTTACCAATGAAAAAATGTCGTCCGAACTACATTGTACTCTTAATTGTGGTTCGTTTTTTTCATTTTGCGTAACATCACTTATTAATTCATGTAAATATGCTATTTAAAAATTTCCGGTATTGGCTTTCCTGTATTTCCATCCGGAAATTGAATATTTAAAAGCAACGATACGGTGGGAGCAATATCGGTAATGCTTACTTCAGAAACAGTACTTCCGGTTTTTATTAACCCTCCATAAAAAATCAACGGCACATGGGTATCGTAAGAATAGGGTGATCCATGCGTGGTTCCGGTTTTACCGTATTCCACCCAACCCGGCTCAAAATTTAACATTACATCGCCCGATCGTTTAATATTAAATCCATTTTGAATTAGCATTCGCGGCCTATCGGAGAAAGAAGAATTTTTAAAGGAGGTTGAGGTTATCGTTTGGGCAACGCCTTGTTTTTTTATGAAAAAAGCTGCGATAAAATCTTCAACTTCCGCTTTGTTTATTTTTTTTTCTTCTATTGTTTTTTGGTTCAGATAAACCTGCTGATTTGTAAAGGAAAGAATTAAACTATCGCCATATTTGGTGTTAAAAATTTTTTTTAAACTATCAATATCACTCCCGAAACCGGCATATCCCGAAGGAATTTTTAAATCGGTAAGGTAGGCAGGAACTTCTATCGCCCCATGATCAGCAGTAAGAAACAAGAGCAAATTGTTTTTACCAACCCAGGTATCAAGAAATTTTATCAAATCAGCAATATCCTTATCCAAACGAATATAACAATCTTCCACCTCAATGGATTGTGGGCCGTACAAATGTCCAATATAATCGGTAGAAGAAAAGCTCAAACATAAAAAATCAGTGGATGGTCCTTTGCCAAGGTTTTCTGCCTTTATGGTTTCCATTGCAAAATCCTTGGTGAATGAATTACCGAATGGTGTATTCCGGATAATTCCGGCACCAAACTTTTTTTTCATTTGGGGCAAATCGTAAGGAAAAACCGGGTTGATCGAATCACGGCCCGACCCTTCATACTTATTATTATCCGAGAGAGATTCGGTGTATTGATTGACTGGGAAAAATGTACTCCAAGGTTTATTCAAATAATCATTCCAAATTTTTTTTTCATTAAAAACTTTTACCCAGTCAGGCAGTGCATTCATATAATAAGAGCTTGTAATCCAGTTTCCGCTGACATCGTCAAACCAATATGCAGCGTTGGCACTGTGGCCTGCAGGTAAAATGGCGCCCCGGTCTTTTAGAGCCACACCAATCACTTTTGATTTCATATTAGAGGAGAGGCGAAGCTGATCTCCAATAGTGGTTGTAAGCAAATTCCCAGGTGACATCTGGCCGGCAAGGGAAGTACTTCCAATGGTTTGAACTGTTTTATCCTCCGAACAATAAACATATTTATTTTCATCTCTGCTATACCAGTTATTTCCTGCAATGCCATTTATTGATGGTGTAGTTCCTGTGTAAACTGATGCATGGCCCGGCCCGGTGTAGGTAGGAGCATAATTATAATTGGTGTTTTTGCAAAAAAATCCTTCGTTCACCAAACGCCTGAAGCCATCGGTTTCATATTTTTCCCAGTAACGGTAAATATAATCATAACGCATCTGGTCAACAATAATACCCACCACAAGTTTAGGAACAGGGTTGGTGGCTGGTTTTTGATTTTGACCAAACATGGAACCGATATAAAAAAAGAAAAAGAGAAAAATTAGGAGTGAAAGCGGAACCCCGAAGACGGAAGCATGGAGCTTGTTAATGCAGGTTGTAAATTTGGAGGCAAATTCCCATTGAAGTTCAGGCATCCTTTTGAAATAAATTTTCATTTTAATATGATTTTGAAAGGAAAAATATTATACAAAAGCAAACAAGGATATTCATTGCTATATTTAATATAGCAAACGATAAATTTCCCGAACGCATCAAATCAATTGTTTCCTGACTGAAGGTGGAAAACGTGCTGAACCCACCACAAAATCCGGTAAGGAGAAAAAACCGAAGCGGTGAATTCGGAATTATTTTTTCGCTTAAAAATCCAACGGAAACAGCCAGAATCAAACAACTTAAAGTGTTTGAAAAAAAAGTTCCCAATGGGAATTCAGTGCGAAAAAAAACCGAACAAATTTTTCCCACTCCGAATCTGGCAAGAGAACCAAAGCCGCCACCCAGAAAGATGTATAATATGGTATTCAAAATTGTAATTTCTGTTCTGCAATAATAAACAATCGGAAAACAATGTACCCAACAATACATCCAAGCAATGCTCCAAAAACAACATCCGATGGATAATGAACCCCCAGATAAACTCTGCTGTAAGAATTAAGAATGGCCCAGAATATAACCAAAACCGAAAAATATTTTTTTTGAAAAACAAAACTGAGAAATACGGCCAGGGCGAAAGTATTGGCCGCATGAGAGGAAATAAATCCGTATTGTCCGCCACAGTAACCATCCACCAGATGTACTAATTGTTTAATATTTTCATTATAGCAGGGGCGGTAACGCATAAAAACGTTTTTGAAAACCTGAACCGAAATCTGGTCGGAGATCAAAACCATAATTAGAATTGAAATTAAAAGAAGAAAAGATTTTTTACCATATTTTTTCCAAATAAAAAAAAGAAAAAACCCGTAAAGGGGAACCCAGGTAAATTTATAACTTGCCCACCACATGAGTACATCAAAAAAATCATTGTGTTTTCCGTTGAGAAAAAGGAAAAGGCGGGTGTCCGTATTTTTGAGAAGCTCTATCAAAAAACGTTATTTTATTGATGAAATAATTTCAGAAAATTCATCTTGATTTTTTAATGATGAGAATACCTCATCATTTTCAATTCTGTTCTTATCATTGAATCCCAGCAAAATTGCCTTTTTTAAGGATTCAATGGCCATTTCCCGTTGGCCCGTTTTAATAAATAATTGAGCCCTCATATAAGCATGCTCAGGATTTTCCGGTTCAAGAAGAGCATAAATTTTTAAAAAAACATCTGTTTCCGGCAACAAATTTTTATTTAATCCATTGTTTGAATACATATAAGCAACCAGGCCCAGATAGCCCAACATCCGTTTTGCTTCCAATGATTTTTCACTCTTCAGATTCTTTATTGCCTTAATCCACCATTCAACATTTTTAGAGGCAAATGCGGCTGAATATTCCTGTTGATTTTCAAGTTCACGTTTTTCCAGGGCTTTTTGATTATTTAAAATGGAAATATATGCAGGTGATTTTTCGATGACAGCAAGTTTTTTTTGGTAAACAGAAACATCCGCAAGTCCATCAAGCGAATTAATAATTTTTTTGTAAGAAACAGCCAATGCTGAAAGGTTATTATCATTATTTGAAATAAAAATTTCATTTTCCGATTTTTTGATAAATGATTTTATTATTGAATCATTTTTCGGAATCAATCCCTCAGCCATTGCATTAAACTCAAACCACAAAAAGACTTCTTCCATGGTTTTTTCGGGAGGCCATTCGTGTTTTCCATCAAAAAAAACCAGTTCGTGTTTTAGGGGAGAATTTTCAAGAGCCAGGTTCAGATTTTTTAACTCAATCAAATTAAAATCTGCCTCCCCGGCAACTCCAATAAAATTAAATTTAGTGCGAATGGGTTCAGTCATATTCGGAAAACCGGCACCGCAGCCGGCTACTCCGGCAATACCGCCAATTTTTAGGGCAATGGAACTTGCCACCCTTGAACCGCCCGAAAAGCCACTGGTGTATACCCTGCCGGGGTCAACGGAAAATTTTTCCTTAACATCCTCCATAAAAATTTCGACATGATGTTGAAGAATATCTGCTGGGAGACCGTTTTTTGAAACGTTTGAACCCGCTATAATAAAATTATATTTTTCAGCAAGGCCTTTATATTTTTCTACCGGCAAAACGCCATCTGCATGCGAATCAAAAAAATAAATAACCGAAAATTTGCCGAAATTTGCCGGAGCTTTGCCAGGTTGGTTTATAGCTGAATAAGTTGTTGGAAGATACAGCGAATAGGATTGCAAAGAATCTCTTTTGCAAAAAATTTTTTTATGAACAACTCCACTCGAAATGGAGGTATCTTTTAAAGGTGCAATAGGCTGAACTATCGGTGAAGAAATAATTCCAAATTCCGGTTTTTTTTTCGTTGGGGAGCAGGAAAAAAGGAGGAAAAATGAAAAAAGAATTAATGAAAAAGAATTAATTGAAAATCCACTAAAGTCATTTTTCATCTCAAATAATTTCTTTTGGTTTGATACATCATTAAATACCCCATTTTATTTGCCTCCTTCAAAAAAGAACGGTTGCCTATTGAACCTTACACAAGCCCTAAAAGATTCTGAAAAAAATTCCCCAATCACAGATTGTTACCCATTAATCCTCATCCCCCACCGCTTTTTCATGCCAGGGGAAAGTTGAATTGTATTTCCCTTCCCAGTAAAATTTACCTCTTTTAGTGTCGTAATTGCCAATTTCATTCATGGTTTCGCAATCATATATCCGCCCGTTCACCATGGTGTATTTAATGCTTTCGGAATTTCTGATATCATCCAGGGGATTTTTTTCTAAAATAATCAAATCTGCAAGTTTTCCTTTTTCAAGTGAGCCTATTTCTTTTTCCATTCCAATGTATTCAGCCCCGTTCATGGTTGCACAACGCAATGCCTGCATGTTACTCATTCCGCCCATGGCTAACATCCATAATTCCCAGTGGGCACCAATGCCCTGAATTTGTCCGTGCGAACCAAGATTTATTTTCACCCCGGCATCAGCCAGTTTTTTACAGCTTTTAGAAACTAAAATAAAACCGTTTTCAAATTCTTCATCAGGTATAATGGTGCGGTGACGGGCTTTGGAATCAATAATAAACCTGGGAGTATATTTCAATAGCTTTTCATTTTCCCAAACATTTGTTTTCTGGTACCAATAATTTTCACCGGCCATTGCACCATAGCATACAATGAGTGTCGGGGTATAGCCGGTTTTACTGTTCGACCAGAGCTTTACGATATCATTATATAAAGGTGCATAAGGAAGATTGTGCTCCACTCCGGTATGTCCATCTAAAATATGAGTAAGATTATACCAAGTGGTGGAACCTCCCTCAGGATAAACCATTATCCCCAACTGCCGGGCAGCCTCAATCACTTGCTGCCTTTGCTCTCTTCTTGGCTGGTTGTAACTTTTAACCGAAAATGCTCCGAATGCTTTGGTTCTGCGAATGGCCGATTTTGCATCCTCCAGGGAATTTATAACCGCTTTAAAATCACCATCGGCTCCATAAAGAATGGTTCCGGTAGAAAAAATTCTGGGCCCAACCATCCTTCCGGCTTTTACCATTTCTGATTGAGAAAAAACCATTTCACTGTTCGAAGAGGGATCATGTGTGGTAGTTACTCCATAGGCAAGATTTGCATAATAGCTCCATTGCTTTTTCGGACTAAGCCCAAGCCTGAATGTACCAAGGTGCGCATGCACATCTACAAAACCCGGCATTATGGTTTTTCCGGTAATATCCATGATTTTTGCTCCCTCCGGAATTTTTACATCTTCTGTTTTCCCTAAATCTAAAATTCTGTTTTCATTTATAATTATGGTTCCGTTTTCAATCACCTCATCCCCCTTGCCCCCGGTGGACGGATCACCCGAAATGCTGGACATTGTAATTATCCTTGCCCCTTTCAAAGCAATCATTCCCCTGGGTTTATCTGTTGTTAACACCAACTTAATTTTTAATCCCACCGAATCCATGGGCGCAATGCTATCGGGAGAACCAGGTAAAAATTTAAAACGGTTTTTAATTTCATTGGTGAAGTATTCATCCCCTACAGTCCAGTGAATTTTTTTGCTGTCGGCACTCCAGTGTATGCTGTTTCCATCATCACGGCCAACCTGTGAAATGGGAACCGACTTGGTTCCCGAGGAAAGTTCCACGGTTTTTCCGGTAGCGGGCATTGCAGCAACAAAAACTTTATAAAGGTCGCGGTAGGCCACCCAGTTCCCATCCGGACTGGGCACAAAAGAATTTGCATATTTGGAAGTGAAATGTGTGATTACGTCCTTGCCGTTCAAATCACAGGATTTTATTGCGTGCCTTTGTTCCTCACCACTTCCCTCTGAAGAAAGAAAAAAAATTCTTTTACCGTCATTCGAAAATGACGGTTCTTCTCCTTCTTTGGTAACCAGTATTCCCTTCCCCCCGGTTGAGGGCATGATGTAAATTCCCGGGTTAACACAATAGGCACCGCCCTGGTGATCGTTGCCATCTTCTTTCATATAAACAATATTTTTACCATCATGCGAAAATTTTGGTGTGCGGTAAATGCCTTTTTCGGAGGTAAGTGTGCTTGTTTTTTTCTCCGCAAGATTCAATTTTTTAATGCTTCCTGTTTCTTCATCACTCCAGGTTATGTAAATAATTTCATTGCCATTGGGAGAAACCGAAGGCTCAAATTCAAAATCAGTCCCGTTTGTCAATCGGGTTGGAAGCACCGAAACAGAATAAGGTAAAGATGGATCCGGCAATTGCTTTTTCCACAAATATCCCGCGGCATTGAAATATAATGATTTCCCATCCGGGGAGGTAATTGCTTGACGAATGGCTTTAGCTGTAAATTTTTCAGGGGAAGCCTCCTGACGAAATTTTATTGCATCATAAATTTTGTGTTTGCACTTTGCTGTAAAGGGAATTTCGGTTGTGAGGGAAGTTTTAATATCTAATTTCCAAATTTTCCCTTCCGCCCAAATAATAATATTATTAGAATCCAACCACTGAAAATTCGGATACACTCCGAAAATGGCCCATGCCTCCTGCTGGTCTTTGGTGAGTTTATCGTATACCGGCCATTCTTCTCCGGTTTCTAAATTTCGCAAATACAAAACCGTTTTTGTGCGTACTCTTCTTACAAAAGCAAGGGTATTTCCATCTTTAGAAATCTGCGGCCGAAAAGCACTTCCGCTTCCTCCGGTTACCATTTCGATTTCCCCTTTTTCCCGGTCGTATCTTTTAATTGCATAAATCTGATTATTGGGGTCCTTGTTGTATTGAAACACTCCGCCCGGATACACATCTTCACTGTAATATATATAACGGCCATCCGGAGAAATGGAAGGCTCTCCAAGGTCTTGCTGATCATTTTTGCGTTTGGTAAGCTGAATTCCCTCCCCTCCCGAAAAATGATAAATCCATAATTCACCCGCGCCAAGTGATCGTCTTGAGGTAAAATGCTTTCGGGCAATTAGATAATTTCCATCGGGGGTCCATACGGCATTGTTGAGCAATCTGAAATCTTCTTTGGTTACCTGTTTTGGCCCGGAGCCATCGCGGTTCATTACCCATATATTATCACCCCCTCCGGCATCACTGGTAAATGAAATTTTTTTTCCATCAGGCGAAAAACGCGGCTGTACTTCAAAATCGTGTCCACCACGCAATAAAGTGGCTTCACCACCCGAAAACGGAATAGTGAAAATATCTCCCAGCAAATCAAAAACTATTTCTTTTCCATCCTGTGAAACATCCAGGTTCATAAAAGTTCCCTCGCTTGTTAAGAATTCAACTTCCTTGAAAGTGCCGGGGGGATTAGCCACGTCCCATTTTTTTTCATCCTTTTTCTTTGATGTGTCCGTTGGGGATAATTCCTGCGAAAAGGAAAGAGTGCTAAGGCAAATTAAGGGGATAAAAAAATGTTTTTTCATTGTAAATTATTTTTCGTTTAATAAAAATTCATCAAAATTTTCGGGAGTAATTAATTTTGTTTCACTTTCAGGATATGCAGAAAGAAATGATTTTGGAAATTTCGCTTTGGCCTTTTTGTTCCATTTAAATTCAAAAGCAAATAGTTTTCCATCCTTTTCTTCAACATAATCAATTTCCTGTTGAGCATGCGTTCGCCAAAAATAACGGTTACAGTAAATCTGATTATACTGTAAATATTTCAACCTTTCGCTCATCATAAAATTTTCCCAGAGTGCTCCCATGTCATTTCTGATACCTGGGGAATTAAAACTATTAATTACAGCATTTCTGATTCCATTATCATAAAAATAAATTTTTCGTGTTTTTTTTAATTCATTCCTGAGGTTCCGGCTAAATGTCCCCAATCTAAAAACAACAAATGCTTTTTCAAGGAAATAAATGTATTTTTCAACGGTTTCATTATCCAATCCTACAAGCTGGCCTAATTCGCGATATGAAACTTCATTTCCTATTTGATGGGCGAGTGCCTGAACTAATTTTTCCAGTTTATCGGGTTTTTTTATGTCCTCCCAGGTAAGAATATCCTTGTATAGGTAGCTGTCGGAAAGTGATTTCAAAAGTTTAATTTCTTCGCCCGGACTTGTAATTACCTCCGGATAATAACCATAAACAAGCCTGTGTTCCAATGATCTCCTTTCATCCCTTGGGCTGGTGTGTCCGGCCAATTCTCCATACGAAAAGGGAAATAAAAGATATTCCCACTTTCGGCCTGTAAGCGGTTCGTTTATTTTGTTTGCAAGCTCAAAAGAAGACGAACCTGTGGCAATGATTTTAACATCCTTGATATTATCAACAATTATTTTTATGCAGAGCCCAATATTCTCAATCCTCTGGGCTTCATCAATTACAACTGTTTTATTGTTTCCGATTAAGTTTTTCAATTTAACAGCCGTTTGATGGCTTAGATCTGAACGTGTATCCGATTCATCACCATTTAGCCAAAGCACCGGCTGTTTGAATTCATTTATAATTTTTCTGACCAAAGAGGTTTTCCCACTCTGGCGAGGACCAAAAATGATGATGGCTTTTTTGTCGGATAATTTTTTGCTTATTAATTTTTCCAGAAACCTGTAAATCATACGTATTGCGATTACAACCGCTAAATTAATACAAATTTTGCGATTACAACCGCTAAATTCATAAATTTTTCACCTATTCATTAATTAAGCTTCTTCCAAAGGAGGTCTTTTAAATCGGGCAACCCAAAACCTGTAATCGAGGAAATAAAAACCGTTGGGATTCCGCGGGGTAATTCTTTCTTGAGCATTTTTATCAATTCGTCATCCAGCAAATCGGATTTTGAAATGGTCAGGACTTGTTTTTTATCGAGTAGTTCGGGGTTATACATTTTAAGTTCGTTTAAAAGAATTTTGAATTCCTTTTTAATATTCGCACTGTCGGCCGGTACCATAAAAAGCAAAATTGAATTGCGTTCAATATGCCTTAAAAAACGGTGACCAAGTCCTTTGCCCTCATGGGCACCCTCAATAATTCCGGGAATATCAGCCATAACAAAAGAACGATTATCCCTGTAGGCAACAACACCCAGATTGGGAACAAGTGTAGTAAAAGGATAATCGGCAATTTCGGGTTTGGCGGCAGAAACAACCGAGAGCAAAGTTGATTTCCCTGCATTTGGAAATCCAACAAGGCCCACATCAGCAAGTATTTTTAACTCCAAGACTTTGGGCCCCTCCTGGGCAGGTTCGCCCGGCTGGGCGAAACGAGGGGTTTGATGGGTTGAGGTTCGAAAAAAATTATTCCCTTTTCCCCCTCTTCCACCTATCAATAATGTTTTTTCTTCTCCTTCTTTTGTAATTTCAAAAATTATTTCTCCTGTTTCAGGATTTTTGGCCACTGTACCCAGCGGAACTTCAACATATACATCTTTGCCATCATGGCCTGTCCGATTATTGCTGCCGCCCGATTCCCCGTCACCGGCAAAAACATGCCGGGTGTATTTAAGGTGCAAAAGAGTCCAGAGTTGTTTGTTTCCTCTCAAAATAATATGTCCTCCTCTACCCCCGTCTCCTCCATCGGGTCCGCCTTTGGGAATAAATTTTTCTCTTCTTAAATGCACCATTCCGGCTCCCCCTTTGCCTGAGCGGCAAAAGATTTTAACGTAATCAACAAAGTTGGTGGACATGTGTAAAAAATAAGGAATGATGAATACTGTAATGTGAATTTTTAACGGGGAAAAGAAAAAAAAATTTAAACAACGGTTTCAATGGCAGCGCACAACTTTCCGAAAATCTCCTCAATTCCTCCCAATCCCAATATGATTTTGCATTTGCCCTGCTGAAGGTAATAATTTTTTAGGGGAGCTGTTTTTGTATTGTACTCTTTGATGCGGTTTCGAACAATTTCTTCATTTTGATCATCAGCCCTTCCTGAGTTTTTACCTCTTAGGATAATTCTCTTTAATAATTCTTCATCTTCAACTTCCAGCGAAAGCATGTTACTGATGTTGGTTTTCCTGGTAGCAAGAAATTTATCCAGAGAATCGGCCTGAGGAATGGTACGGGGAAAACCGTCAAAAATAAAGCCCTTAACCTCCGGATGTTTTTCCACTTCGGCCTGAAGCATTTTTATGGTAACCTCATCCGGAACGAGATCGCCTTTATCCATAAATGTTTGAGCAAGATTTCCAAGTTCGGTTCCACCTTTAATATTTGCCCTGAAAATATCACCGGTAGAAAGATGAAACAAATTGAATTTTTCCGCAATTTTTACAGCCTGGGTTCCTTTTCCGGAGCCGGGAGGTCCAAAAATGACCAGATTTAACATAAGTAAATTTAAAATTTAATTGAGCAAATTTTTGTTCGAATATAAGATATTTTTTACCATTTCTTTTAGGGTATTTCCGGCCTGTAGTAACATGTCGGGATCGGGCGGAAAGGGCACAGGGTTTTTTCCGATTTTTTGCCTGGTTTCCTTTTTTAATGCCCTTTGATCACCAACCGCCACAGCCGAAAAATTTTCAAATAAGGCATCGGCCGTAACAGGGTCAGTTTTTATTAATTGCCCGGTTCGGTTGTTAATATAATCCAGGCTTCCGGCCACCCTTGCAGTTTTTCGCTGCTGAGTTTCAATTAAATTACACGAAGCTGTAATTATTTTATCGGTTTTTATATCATTTCCGGCACTATCCTTCATCACATTCCCTTTGGCGTCCAAAACATATTTCCAACCATCCTTTACTTCTGCCGTTTCGGTGTAATGAACCTCCTTAACTAATTCGGGCGAAACATCAATTATTTTAACATTCAGAAGAACGGTATAATCATAATAAACATCCGCCTGCTCTTGTGTGTGGTACCTGAGCCATTGCTGGTTCAGATCGTTCAAGCTGATTTTAAATAACTCCTCGGCAAATCTTTTTGGTAAAATAACATTAGCTTTGTTTTCCATTTTAAAAATTACGTGATTGGTTCCGAGTTCGGCAGCATTTTTTATTTTTTCATCCACATCCTTAAAATCATTATAATATGTTTTTACCCGCTGAAAATCGCCATATGCCAACCTTGCATTCTGCCGGTCTCCTTTTTCTAAAAGGGCAGAACCATGGGCATAAAAATACTCTGCAGCTTTTTGCTTTGCCTGAATTATTTCATTATCATAATAATTAAAAGAAATTCGGGGCGGAATAAACGTAAGGCCTTTAACAAGGTTTTGTCTCCGGTTCATGGCGGAATAAATATCGAAAACTTCATCCCAAATATCCGGAGTTCCCTCCTTTTTTAAAAAAGCAATTTTATCATTATCCCTTTGGTTGGCTTTAGTAAAGGCCTGTTCAAGAATTCGAAGGTATTTTGATGCGTTTGGATTTTTTTTGAGTTTGCGAACTGAAGTCCTGATGGCATCGTCATACCTTCCTTTTTGAAGTTGATGCTGGGCACAACCGCTAAAAAGAAAAACCAATACTAATACTATGGATACTTTTTTCAAGTTTATTTTTTTTATTCTTAAAATAAAAAACAAAGATAGGTTCAAAGTTCAAATAAACAATAATTGAAAACGCTGAAAATGATTTTTTGCTATTCAATCCATTCTTTCAACCTTTGCCCGAATTAAATAACGTTTGTGGAAACAAATCAGATTAATTAAGAAGTAGGAATGGCTTATAAAATTTTGCGGTATAGGGGATATTTTATTCTGGGACTCATTCTCATTGTAGGGTTGTTCGGCTACTGGGGTTCAAAAATTGAGCTTTCGTACACCTACGCAAGGGCGCTGCCAATTACCGATCCGGATTATCTCGAATACGAAAAGTTCAAGTCGCTGTACGGTGAAGACGGGAACGTAATGGTAATTGGCCTGCAGGACAGCAATTTTTTTCAACTGGATAAATTTAACGGTTGGTTTGATTTGGGAAATAAAATAAAAAGTATCGAGGGGATAAAGGAGGTAATGTCAATTGCCAATCTTTATAATATCAAAAGAAACGACAGTTTAAAAAAATTTGATTTCGTTCCGGTTACAAATAACAAACCCCAAACTCAGGAGGAACTCGACAGCATAAAAGATATTATTTTTTCTCTTCCATTTTATGAAGGACTTGCCATAAATAAAACCACAGGAGCTACCTTAATGGCAGTAACCTTTGATAAATCCAAACTGAATACCAAAGGCCGTATTACCATTTCCCGTGAAATTGAAGCACTGGGAGAAGAATTTGCCAAAAAAAATAATCTTTCGCTTCATTACTCCGGGATGCCTTACATACGAACGGTTTTTATGCAAAAAGTTGCCAGTGAATTGGTTCTTTTTCTGATTCTTGCTATTGCAGTAACCGCCATTATTTTGTATTTGTTTTTTCGTTCTTTTTACGCTGTGTTTTTTTCCCTTTTAGTTTGTTGTTGCGGAGTAGTTGTTTCGTTGGGTACTCTGGTAATGATGGGGTACAAAATTACAATTCTCTCCGGTTTGATTCCCCCGCTAATTATTGTAATTGGGGTTCCTAACTGCATTTTTATTATTAATAAATATCAGGAGGAATTCAGCCGTCACGGAAATCAAATGAAAGCCCTTACCCGAACAATTGAAAAGGTCTCTTTATCAAACTTTTTGGCCAACATTACCACAGCCATTGGTTTTGGAGTTTTTTATTTCACACACAGTTCTCTTCTCATGGAGTTTGGTTTAATTGCTGCTTTAAATGTTATGGCCACATACATCATTGCACACATTTTGCTTCCTATAATTTATAGTTTTCTTCCCCCTCCTGCCCCAAAATACACAAAACACCTAAATAATAAATCGGTGGCTTTTATAATGGAAAAAGTTGACTTTCTAGTTCACCATTACCGACAAAGAATTTATATAATAATTTCTATTCTCACAATTTTGTCCTTCTGGGGAATGACAAAAATTAATGTAAAAGGGTATGTTGTTGATGATTTACCAAAAAAAGATCCTATTTACGAACATTTGCGTTTTTTTGAAACGAATTTTCACGGGGTGATGCCCTTTGAAATAAACGTTGATACAAAAAAAGAAAATGGAGTTTTTGCAGAAAGAGGGGAATCAGCCCTCTCCACACTCTATAAAATACAGTCAATGCAGCGGATGATGGGTCAGTATGATGCTTTTTCAAAACCGGTTTCTGTGGTAGAAGGCCTGAAGTTCGGATATCAGGCATTTAATTATGGGGACCCGAAAAAATACAGAACCCTTCCTTCGGCCATTGAAATGAATAAAATGAAGGATTATACCGAAACGATTAAAGGGAAGGAAAACAGATTATCCTCCTTTATGGATAGCACAAAAAGATATACCAGAATAAGTTTTCAGATGGCTGATGTGGGCTCGGATTCGCTAAAAAAACTTGTGAATGAAATTAGGCCCAGGGCAGATTCAATATTTAATTTTGACAGGGAAAAAAACGCATGGGTTCCTGAGGAATTAAAATATAATGTGGCCCTTACCGGTTTTAGCCTGGTGTTCTTAAAAAGCAACGATTTTCTTTTTCATCACCTTTTTATCAGTTTACTTGTTGCCATCGGACTAATTCTTATTATTGGAATTGCATTGTTCCGTTCGGTTGCTATTATTGTTCTTTCAAAACTTCCCTGCCTTATTCCCCTCGCCATTACAGCCGGTATCATGGGGTTTCTGGAAATTCCATTTAAGCCTTCCACCATTTTAATTTTCAGCATTGCATTTGGAATTGCTTCTGACGGTACCATTTATATTCTAACAGAATACCGCCACCAGCTTAGAAAAAATATTGACCGGTCAACCGCCATTTCCCGCACCATAAGAGAACTTGGCACAAGTATGCTTTACACAAACGTAATTTTGTTTTTTGGTTTTGCCATTTTTGCTGCCTCTACCTTTGGAGGTACCGAAGCCATGGGGATTTTAATTTCCATTACCCTTTTGGTTTCCCTGATAACAAATTTATTGCTCCTTCCTTCTATACTTCTTTCGCTGGAAAAAAGGTTGGTAACAAAAGCTTTTATGAAAGAACCCTTTTTTAATATTTACAATGAAGAAGAAGACATTGATTTGGATAAGCTGGAAATTAAATCGCAGCATAAATCCGAAGAATAAAAAGGAGGAATTTTCGGACAGGAACTTTTTTAATTACTATTTTCAGATGACTAAATTTTAGAAAAAATCAAATTATTATGAAAGGAATAATTCTCGCGGGAGGATCGGGAACACGCCTCCACCCGCTTACCCTTGCCGTTAGCAAACAGTTAATGCCGGTATTTGATAAACCAATGGTTTATTATCCTCTTTCCACTCTAATGATGGCCGGAATTCGCGAAATACTTTTGATTTCGACACCCGAGGATTTGCCAAATTTTATTAAGCTTTTGGGAGATGGGAAAAATCTCGGGTGCAGTTTTCATTATGCCGAACAAAAAATTCCGAATGGCCTTGCCCAGGCTTTTGTAATTGGAGAAAAATTTATAGGAGATGAAAAAGTTGCCCTGATCCTGGGTGATAATATTTTTTATGGCTCAGGACTTTCGAAAAAATTGCAAAAAATTACCAACCCCGAAGGTGGAATTGTTTTTGCGTACCATGTGGCCGACCCCGAAAGGTATGGGGTGGTTGAATTTACTGATGGCAATAAAGTACTTTCCATTGAAGAAAAACCATCAAAACCAAAATCAAATTTTGCCGTGCCGGGGTTATACTTTTATGATAACGATGTGGTGCTGATTGCCAAAAACCTTCAACCGAGCTTAAGGGGTGAATATGAAATTACCGATGTAAACAGGGAATACCTAAAAAGGGAAAAACTTCGTGTTGAAATTCTTGACCGGGGAACGGCCTGGCTCGACACGGGCACCTTTGCTTCTTTAATGCAGGCGGGCCAATATGTTCAGGTAATTGAAGAAAGGCAAGGGCTCAAAATCGGATGCATTGAGGAAATTGCCTACCGGATGGGTTTTATTGATTCCAACCAGCTTGAAATACTTGCTAAGCCATTACTAAAAAGCGGATATGGAAATTATTTACTCGGTTTGATAAAATCGTAGCAGAAAATAATATTTTCATTAACTAATGCATTCCACCCAAATAAATTCCTTTTTATCCTCCATTGAAAAGGAACTTTCAAAAATAAAATACGGAATTAATCCCAAAGAACTTTACCAACCCATTGAGTACACCATGGGATTGGGAGGGAAACGCATCCGCCCCTTATTCTTATTACTATCCTGCGACCTTTTTGAAGGAAGAATTGCAGATGCCATGAATCCGGCACTGGCCGTTGAAATTTTTCATAATTTCACTCTGGTTCATGATGATATTATGGACAACGCACCTCTGCGAAGAAATAAACCCACAGTATATAAACAATGGAATAAAAACATTGCACTCCTTTCGGGAGATGTAATGCTGGTATGGACCTACCGGCTGCTTTCTAAATGCCCGAAAAGTAAATTTTTAAAAGTACTTTCAGTATTTAATGAAATTGCCATTCAGGTTTGCGAAGGCCAGCAATTGGATATGAATCTTGAAGCCCTCCCTCTTCTGGCCCAAACAGGCAAGAATAGTCAAATCCCCATTTCGGATTCAGAGGAAAAAACACTCCCGCATGCAAATCTTTTGGGAGGGGTTTCTTATATTGAAATGATCTCGTTAAAAACTGCAGCCCTCATTGCCGGCTGTTGTCAAATTGGAGCCATCCTTGGAGGTGCATCCCGTTCGGATGCCAACCATTTATTTGAATTCGGGAAAAACCTTGGCATTGCTTTTCAGCTGCAGGATGATTTGCTGGATGTGTTTGGCAACTCGGCAAAATTTGGAAAACAAACCGGGGGTGATATTATTGAAAATAAAAAAACATTTCTTCTCCTGAAGGCCTTTGAACTGGCTAACGAAACCGGACGAAAAAAATTACATGACATTTTTTTAAAAGATAAAATTTCATCCACCGATAAAATTAATGCGGTGAAAAAGATTTACGACAATCTGGGAATAAAAGGGGAAACTGAAAAAGAAATAAAAAAATATTTTTCTCTTGCCAAAAAAGAACTAATTAAAATTAAAGCTGCGAAAAATAAAAAGCTTCAATTTCTGGCATTCGTGAGCGGACTTATGAAAAGGGAGATGTAAATATATCTTTTCAGTCAAATCCTAAATAGTAATTTAACTTCCACAAGCCTCACATCCTTCCGGGTTGTCTAACGAACAGGCTATTTCGGATATTCCTACCTCGCTTGCAACTGCTAGTTTTACCTCCGGCTCAGTCATTGCACCTTTGTCGAGAGTAAATTTAATGGCATCGGTGGCGGCCTTGGTGCGCAAATAATACATACCGGTTTTCAACCCTTTTTTCCAACCGTAAAAATGCATGGAAGTCAATTTTGCGAAATTGGCATTTTCCATAAATACATTTAACGATTGACTTTGGCAAATGAATGCACCTCTGTCGGCTGCCATGTCAATAATAGTTTTCTGACTTATCTCCCAGGCAGTCTTATACAGTTCTTTTAAGTTGTCGGGTATTTCATCAATTTTAAGAACCGAGCCGTTGCTGGCAATTAATTTATTTTTTACCGAATCATTCCACAACCCAAGCTTTACCAAATCTTGAAGCAAATGTTTATTTACAACAATAAATTCTCCTGATAAAGTCCTGCGGGTGTAAATATTAGAAGTGTATGGTTCGAAACATTCGTTATTGCCTAAAATTTGCGAAGTTGATGCGGTGGGCATAGGAGCCACCAGCAATGAATTTCTCAAACCGAACTTTTTAACTTCCTCTTTCAAAACATCCCATTCCCATCTGGGGGAGGGAGTAACTCCCCACATATCAAATTGAAAAATTCCTTTCGAGGCCGGTGAGCTATCGTAAGTTTCGTAACTTCCCGATTTCTTTGCAAGGTCTTTAGATGAGGTAAGGGAAGCATAATAAATGGTTTCGAAAATTTCTTTGTTCAACTGCCTTGCATCGGGTGAATCAAAAGGAAAACGCATCAGGATAAAAGTATCTGCCAATCCCTGAACCCCCAAGCCAATCGGGCGGTGCCGCATGTTTGAATTTCTTGCTTCGGGAACGGGATAATAATTATAGTCAATAATGTTGTTCAGGTTTTTGGTAACGGCATAAGTTACCTCAAACAATTTATTATGGTCGAATTTTCCCTTTTCAACAAATTTCGGCAGAGCGATGGAGGCAAGGTTACACACGGCAATTTCATCGTGTGAGGTATATTCAACAATCTCAGTGCAAAGATTGGACGACTTAATGGTTCCGAGATTTTTCTGATTTGATTTTTCATTGCACGCATCCTTATATAAAATATAAGGGGTGCCTGTTTCAATCTGCGACTCAAGAATTTTATTCCACAAATCTCTTGCACTTACTTTCTTTCTCCCCTTTCCTTCACTTTCATATTTGGTGTATAATGTTTCAAATTCCAATCCGAAACAATCGCTCAAACCGGGGCATTCATTGGGGCACATCAATGTCCATTGATCATTTTCTTCCACCCGCTTCATAAATAAATCCGGAATCCAAAGTGCCAAAAACAAATCCCTCGCCCGCTGTTCTTCTTTGCCATGATTTTTTTTCAATTCAAGAAAATCATGAATATCTGAATGCCATGGCTCAAGGTAAACCGCAAACGATCCTTTTCTTTTTCCTCCCCCCTGATCCACATATCGGGCAGTGTCATTAAACACCCTAAGCATCGGAACAATTCCGTTCGAGGTTCCATTGGTGCCCCGGATGTACGATCCGGTTGCTCTGATATTATGAATGGCCAGCCCTATTCCCCCTGCCGACTGGGAAATTTTTGCACACTGTTTTAAGGTATCGTAAATTCCATCAATACTGTCGTCTTTCATTGTTAAAAGGAAACAAGAAGACATTTGAGGTTTGGGTGTTCCTGCATTAAAAAGAGTAGGGGTTGCATGGGTAAACCATCTCTCCGCCATTAACTCGTAGGTTTCAATTACCGAATCAATATCATTTTTATGAATGCCCACTGCAACTCTCATTAATAAATGCTGAGGCCTTTCGGCTACCTTTCCATCTATTTTAAGTAAGTAGGAACGCTCTAATGTTTTAAATCCAAAATAATCGTATCCAAAATCCCTGTCGTAAATAATTGTAGAATCAAGCATTTCTGCATTCTTTACAATTACCTCATACACATCATCGGCAATCATAGGAGCTTTTTTCCCGGTCTTTTTATCCACATAAAAATACAAGGCCTCCATTGTGGCCGAAAACGATTTTCTTGTATTCTTATGAAGATTCGAAACGGCAATTCTTGAGGCCAGCAGGGCATAATCAGGATGCACCGTTGTCATAGAGGCAGAAACCTCAGCGGCCAGATTGTCCAAATCCGGGGTGGCTACCCCGTCATAAACTCCTTCAATAACTTTCATGGCAACCTTTACGGGGTCCACATTGTTGTCCAATCCATAACAAAGCTTTTTAATCCGGGCGGTGATTTTATCAAATTTCACCGCTTCCTTTTTCCCATCTCTTTTAATTACGTACATTATTTTTTTGTGTTTTTATATGTTTAAAAATAATCAGTTTCGTTTTTACCAAAAATTAAAAATCCTCATCCAGCTTAAATTCACTGTCCACTTTTTTACCTCCAAGTACTCCGGCCTTTTGATATTCACCCACTCTTTTTTCAAAGAAATTTGTTTTACCCTGAAGCGATATCATTTCCATAAAATCAAACGGGTTGGAAACATTGTAAATTTTTTCATTGCCAAGCTCAACAAGCAAACGGTCGGCAACAAACTCAATATACTGGCTCATCAGTTTTGCATTCATTCCAATTAAATCCACAGGAAGAGAATCAGTAATAAATTCTTTTTCAATTTCAACGGCATCGGCAATAATTTTCTCCACACGTTCCTTTGAAAGTTTATTAACCAGATGCCGGGTATAAAGCAAACATGCAAAATCACAATGCAATCCTTCATCCCTTGAAATGAGTTCGTTTGAAAAACTCAAACCCGGCATGAGGCCCCTTTTCTTTAGCCAGAAAATAGAACAAAAACTTCCCGAAAAAAATATTCCTTCTACGGCTGCAAATGAAACAAGGCGCTCAGCAAAGTTTCCATTGGTTATCCACTTTAAAGCCCAGTCAGCTTTTTTCTTAACGCAAGGTACGGTTTCAATAGCTTTGAAAAGGTATTTCTTTTCTGCCTCATCCTTAATATATGAATCAATAAGAAGTGAATAAGTTTCGGAATGAATGTTCTCAATGGCAATCTGGAAACCGTAAAAAAACTTGGCTTCGGTATATTGAACTTCATGAACAAAATTCTCGGCAAGATTTTCATTTACTATTCCATCACTTGCGGCAAAAAAGGCGAGGACATGTTTTACAAAATGCCGCTCATTGTCATTCAGTTTTTTTTCCCAATCCTGAATATCGGCACTTAAATCAATTTCTTCCGCGGTCCAGAAACTGGCTTCTGCCTTTTTATAAAACGCCCATATATCACTATGTTGAATAGGGAATAGTACAAACCGATCGGGGTTTTCTATTAAAATTGGTTCTTCCATTAATTTATTTTGAATTTCCTTAGTTCTTTCCTGAATATTTTTTTCAATTACGGTTTCCATACCACCTCGTTTATTTTTTGCAGCCGTGAAAAAATTTTACTTTTAAGAATAATTTTTTTCTGATAAAAATCCGCTCAACCATCCGGGCGAAAGTACCTTCCGGCACTAAAACCCCAGTAAATTCGGGGCTTTCAAACCATTCAAATAAATTTTAAATTTTTCTGAAAACGGGGGCCGGAGGTATTTGTTCAACGACAAGGCAAAAATTGATAAAAAATAAATGCGGGGCAAGACAAAAAAATAAACAATTGGGGGAAGTTTTCAACAAAAAGAATTAACATTATTTTAAATGGCCGGTCATTTCTTCGGGCCGGACCCATTTCGAAAATTCTTCATCGGTGAGGAACCCGAGTTCTACCGCGGCTTGTCGCAGGGTTTTATTTTCTTTATGGGCTTTTTTTGCAATTTTTGCGGCCTTTTCATATCCGATATGTGGATTTAAGGAGGTTACCAGCATGAGTGAATTTTCGAGATTTTCTTTTATCACTTTTAAATTAGGCTCAATTCCCACCGCACAATTATCGTTAAAGGAAACACAGGCATCACCTATTAACCTCGCTGATTGAAGAACATTTGCCGCAATAACCGGCTTAAAAACATTTAATTCAAAATGACCCATTGATCCGCCAAATGAAACTGCAACATCATTTCCAATTACCTGGGCGCAAACCATGGTAAGTGCTTCCGGCTGGGTGGGATTTACTTTACCGGGCATTATGGATGAACCAGGTTCATTATCGGGGATGATGATTTCTCCAATTCCACTCCTTGGGCCCGAAGAAAGCATCCTTACATCGTTTGCAATTTTCAAAAGGGAAACAGCGGTTCTTTTTAATGCCCCTGATAGTTCAACCATGGCATCATGAGCCGCCAGTGCTTCAAACTTATTCTTTGCAGTAATAAAAGGAAGCCCTGTAAATTCTGCAATTTTTTTTGCCACCAGAACATCGTAACCTTTGGGAGAATTTAAACCGGTACCAACGGCTGTTCCCCCCAAAGCTATTTCCCTCACCGCCTCCAGAGAATTATTAATGGCCCTGATGCTGTTTTCCACCTGCTGGGCGTACCCCGAAAATTCCTGCCCAAGGGTAAGTGGCGTGGCATCCATAAAATGAGTCCGGCCGGTTTTTACAATGCTTTTAAAATCTTCCGACTTTTTTTTAAGTGTTGAAAGAAGTTTCTGTAAACCCGGAAGGGTAATAAAAGCTACCTGCTTATAGGCCGCAATATGCATGGCTGCCGGAAAAGTATCATTGGAGGATTGTGATTTGTTTACATCATCATTCGGATGGAGAATTTTTTTTTCATCGGTAAGTTTACCTCCTGAAATAACATGTCCGCGATAAGCAATCACCTCATTTGCGTTCATATTGCTTTGGGTTCCTGAGCCGGTTTGCCAGATAACCAGCGGGAATTCATTGTCTAATTTCCCCCCGGTAATTTCATCACATACTTTGGATATAAGGTCCATCTTTTCTTTTGCGAGAACCCCAAGTTCGAAATTGGCATGAGCTGCCGCTTTTTTTAATATGCCAAAAGCATAAATAATCTCAAGGGGCATGCTTGCTTCCGGTCCGATTTTAAAATTATTTCTCGACCGCTCGGTTTGAGCACCCCAGTATTTTAAGGCGGGCACTTTAACTTCGCCCATAGTATCGTGCTCGATTCTGAATTCCATAAAAAAAATTTTTACAAAAATACAAAATCATCATGAGCAACAAATGGGTTTTTCTTTTTTCTACCTTAGCAAAATTTTGTCACTTTTTATAAACCCTCAAAAATGTTTGGTTTTGATTTAATGCAAGTTGGAACTGCCACCATGATTCTTTTTGCAGTGGTAGATATTATTGGGTCAATCCCGATGATTCTTGACTTAAAACAAAAAACAGGAAGAATCGAACCTGAAAAAGCAAGTACCATTGCCTTCGGAATTATGATTTTGTTTTTGTTTCTTGGGGAATCAATTTTAAATATTATTGGAATTGATGTGGGGTCATTTGCCATAGCGGGTTCTTTTATTCTGTTTTTTATGGCCCTTGAAATGATTCTGGGAATTAAACTTTACAAGGACGAAATGCCTCAAACCGCTTCTGTAGTTCCCCTGGCCTTTCCCATAATTGCCGGGGCGGGAACAATGACCTCATTAATTTCTTTGCGTGCCGAATACGAAAAAATCAATATTATCATTGCAATCGCATTAAACATTATTGTTGTTTACATTGTTTTGAAAAACACCGGGCGGCTGGAAAAATTTCTGGGAACCTCAGGCATTTCCATCATTCGCAAAGTTTTTGGAATCATTTTGCTTGCAATTGCTGTAAAATTGTTTAAAACAAATATCGGACTGTAACAGGCCATTGAATCATAGCAGGAATAATTTTCTGTAATTCAATATATCCAATGTCAATCAAATCCATTCTTGCCATTCCTTTTGCCCACTTTATTTCTTCAGGGTTAAAAAAAAGAAGTAACAATCCTTTTTTTGAACAAGAAAAGGTTTTCAATTCTTTAATTTCATCTGCAAAGAACACTGCTTTTGGGAAAGACCATAATTTCAATAAAATAAAAAATTATGAGGATTTTAAAAAATTTGTTCCGGTAAGGGATTATGAACAAATCCTTCCATATATTGAAAGAATTATTTCGGGTGAACCAAATGTATTATGGAAAGGAAAACCAATTTATCTGGCTAAAACTTCAGGCACTACCAGCGGAACAAAATATATTCCAATTTCAAGCGATTCAATTTCCAACCATTTGAATTCTGCACGAAATGCCCTTCTTTCTTATATTGCCGAAACAGGAAAAACTGATTTTGTAAATGGAAAAATGATATTTCTGCAGGGAAGCCCTGTGCTCGAAAAAAAAGGAGAAATTCCTTGCGGAAGGTTATCAGGCATTGTGGCTCATCATATTCCATCCTATCTTCAAAAAAACAGAATGCCCGGTTTTGAAACAAATTGCATTGAAGACTGGGAGAAAAAAGTTGACGCTATCGTGGATGAAACAATTTCTGAAAACATGACCCTGATAAGCGGAATTCCGCCCTGGGTGCAGATGTATTTTGAAAGGTTGATTAAAAAGTCGGGGAAGAAAACCATTGCTGAAATCTTTCCGAATTTTTCACTGTTTGTTTATGGCGGAGTTAATTATGAACCATACCGGACCTCAATGGAAAAAACAATCGGAAAAAATATTGATTCAATTGAACTTTTTCCGGCATCGGAAGGATTTTTCGCATTTCAGGACAGCCAACATGAAAAAGGATTATTGCTTGTAATTGATTCAGGAATATTTTATGAGTTCATTCCCGCCCATGAAATTTTCGAAAAAAATCCAACCCGGATTTCACTAAAAGATGTAAAGCTAAATGTAAATTATGCCATTATCATTAATAATAATGCTGGTTTGTGGGGATATAATATTGGCGATACCGTAAAGTTTGTTTCCAAAAAACCTTACCGGATAATTGTTTCGGGGAGGATAAAACATTTTATTTCGGCTTTTGGGGAGCATGTGATTGCCGAAGAAGTTGAACAAGCCCTTAAAAGTACGATGGGAATGGAATTAGCCCAGGTGGTTGAATTCCATGTGGCTCCACAGGTAAATCCGGTGGAAGGTGAATTACCTTTTCACGAGTGGTTCATTGAGTTTGGGAAAGAACCGGAAAACAAGGAAAATTTCGGAAAAATTTTGGACGAATTTCTTCAGAAAAAAAATTCTTATTACAAGGATTTAATTGAAGGAAAAATATTGCAGCCCCTTAAAATCACAACGGTTCCGAAAGAAACATTTATTAATTATATGAAATTATTGGGAAAACTCGGAGGGCAAAATAAAATTCCCCGCCTGGCAAACGACAGAAAAACAGCAGTTGAATTGGAAAAAATTTTTGCGAAATAATTAACGATAGAATTCAATTTCCATTCAGAAGGGTTTCCTCATTTTGAATAACCCTTTTCCAAACTATTTTACTACTACAAATTTGGAAATAGCAGATTCATTCCCTGCCTCAACTTTCACAAAATAAACTCCTGCCGGAATTCCCGCAGCTTCAAGTTTAATTTTATTTGCTCCAGGGGAGAATAATTTATTTTGGAACTCTTTTACAATTCTTCCATTCAAATCCAAAATCTTCAGGCTTCCCTTCCCTGGCGATGGTAAATTAAATATTGTATACCCATCTTCCTTCATCGGATTGGGGAAAACAGACATGTTGGAAATGAATTTTGATTTTGATTCACTTCCGGGCAGTTCCTTTATTCCCGTAACCAACGAACCGGACTGCCACATCCCTCTGCCATGGGTGCCTATAAACAACATTTCATAATTATTTGAAGGATAAAATTTCTGCTGACGAACTTCGAAAACCGGCATATGAGGAAAATTGCTGCTTTCATCAGCCCACTGAACATTGCCGGCAAAAATATCCTGGGTAGAATAAATTCCAAACTCAGTTCCTATTAAAACTTTTACCGTGTGATTAATAAACTCTGCATCATAAACAGGCATCGGAGGCAAATCACCGCTTACATTTAAAAAAGTATTTGATAGGGTGGTGGTGACAGCTTTTGTTGAGGCATAAACATATCCGGTATGACCATAATTGCCAAGGGTAACAACTACATTTTCGGGATTGTCGTTATCTACCGCTATGCCTGTAATTGCGTAGCTTGCAGGGGGTGCAAAAATTTTCGTTTTGGTAATTTTACTTGGTGTACCGGAAACATCTGCCTGTTTGTAAACATTATTTAAACCCGAAACCCGGAATACTCCAATTTGATCAATACCAATAAACATATGGTTCCCGTCTTTCGAAAATTCAATGCAAGAAGGAGTTCCCGTTGTGTTTAATTTTATCCAGGTGGAATCAACGGTGGCATTGAATCTTAAACCATACCTCGTAATGGCAACACCGCCTTTTGAGGCAGCTACGCCCAAAGCAATTATAGATTGAATCGGGTCCTGAACTTTAACCGTATCCCCGTAACCCATATCCTGAGTAAGGGAATAACTAACCGGAATGTTTTCTGTATTGCTTAAGAGCGAAAGTTTGCTTCCGGAAGAATAATTTGTTGTGAAATAAGCCCAAACAGGAGTATTCACACTGGGGGCGTTTACAAGTGTAAGAGTAAAAGAACCATTTGAATAATTTACTGAACAGGAATTTCCACCTGTTCCAAAGGTGCTGGAGGTATTGCTTGAATTTGAAAAATCATTTATCGAAACGCCTGCAGTTCCTACCTGAATTCGCAGAGAACCAATTTTTAACGATGCTGAAGATTGCAAAGGTGTAAGGGTTCCGGAAAAAACCTTTTTGCTTCCGTTTCCTGTTCCAATACCTTGTTTGGTTGTATCCACGGTAAATAATATTGAATCATGACTTGTATAATCCTCATTCGATTCCCACAACCTAACTACAGTATGAAAAATTGTTGGCTCCCCGCAAAAAGCTCCGCAAATAGCAGAGGGAGAACCTCCGGTTGGTGAACTTCTTAACAGCTGGTCGGAGTAAATGGTTCCGAACATGGCACCTGTAATGCTCGAAATATCGCAATCAAAACCATCCCCGCCAGATCCTTCTTTGCCTGAAAGGGGCTCGGTTCCTATTCCTTCCATCAATTGGGTTCCGTTATCCTGTGCACCACCAAGCATTGCCGTAGGCATGCCCGCAGGAGGATTATTAAAAGCCATTGCATAAAACTGTGTAACATTATATCCTTTGTTGGCCGAAAAAAAGTTTACTCCCTGATCAAAAGATTTAAAAATTCCTCCATCGCAACCGATGTACATAATATTTGGATTATTGGGGTCAAAGGAGAAAACATGCTTATCCGCATGAACATAATAGGGAGGAAAATTGCTGAATTCCTCTGCTATCCTTGTTAAATTTCCATCGTATTTCCAAAGCTGAACACCACCAATAAAAATTTTATCTGCATTATCGGGTGCAACTGCAAAGGCAAGGTCATATACCCCCTGCCCGTAACCCAGCCCGGAGTTTGACATGGGTTCAAAATAATTTGCAATAGGGAACAACATTTTTGTCCAGTTTACGCCCTTATCCGTTGATTTCCAAACCCCGACAAAATAGCCAATATTATCGCAAACCAGGGCATAAACCACATTTGGGTTTGATGGAGCTACGGCAACATCAGTTCTTCCACCGGTGGTATTGGCAACGCCAACCACTTTTACATAAGAACCGCAATCCATTGGGTCATCTGAGTAATATATAGTTCCGGCATAGGAGAAAAACAACCTACCGTCAGAGGTAACATCCAGATCCTCCCCTCTCTGCCCGTTCAGCTGTCCGGTACAGGTGGTAGTATTCGAAAAAAGAGGATTAATCCAGGTCTGCCCTCCATCATTTGAAACCCTTAAACCATTATGAATTGCAACATAAATCTGATTTGAATTTCCCGGCTTAAAAGCAATTTTATTTACAGTGATCCAATCGTCTGATTCGTTATTGACCGTGTTGGTATAACCTGAACCTCCTTTAGTAACGGTAACCCCGGTAACTGTACCTCCTGAAATTGTTGCAACTGCTTGGGCATTGGCACCACCCCCTCCACCATTATTTATTGTAACCACCGGGGCAATAGTGTAATTGGACCCGCCTGTAACAACATCAATGGAAGAAACAGAATCACCGGCAATTGTAACGGTTGCCGAGGCACCTGAACCCCCTCCCCCAATTCCAAAAGTTACATAAGGAGCCACAGGGCCTTTTACTTTTGTGAAACTCTGTCCGCCATTGGTTGATTTAAAAAGCCCTCTGCCAGGAAAAAGTACACCGGCCTCATTTGCCGTTTCATCAAAATCAGAACCGGTGCCCATCCAGATGCTTCCATCGGGTGCCTGGGCAAGAGATGAAACTATCAGATTTTCAAATTGATCATTTACCGGGTGCCAGCTGCTTCCGCTGTTATTAGAGACAAACAAACCGCCCGAAACACTTCCTGCAAAAACATGGCTGCTGTTATTTTTATCCACAAGAATGGCTCTTGTTCTTCCCCCCACATTGTCGGGTCCTCTTTCGGCCCATTGTAAATTTAGGGAGCCCGATTTTTTTAAAGAATGTTTTTTTACTTCTTCACTGGCCATTAAAACATCTGAGATTTCCACCTTTCCTGTATTTACATTTGCCCTGATTGATTGATAATACTCTGCGGCCCGGTTCCAATCTCCGGCATGCCTTACCTTCATTTTTTCTTGAGGAGAATACAAAACACTTTTCGCTGAATTAAGAAAAGGAGTTAAGAACCAGCAAGCCAAGGCCAGAACAAGGATGCCAAAAACGACTGGTATAACTAGGTTGAATTTTTTTTTGCTATTCATCAGGAACAGAATTAAGGTGGAAAATAATGGTTTATTTGATATTTTTTAAACTTTGGCGAAAATAGGAATTCTTTTAATTAAGGATAAAGAAAAATCCTTTTTTGCAAGCATAATAAAATACAAAGAGAAAATAATTTCATTTAATTTAAAAGGGATAATGTTTTAACGGCCGCAAAAATAAAACAAACGGGCTGGTTTTTAATTCAAACGGCATAAAATTACAGATGTTTTTCTGCATGATATGAAGATCGAACCAAAGGTCCGCTTTCAATATGGGTAAAGCCCAGTTTCATCCCCTCTTCTTTTAATTTTAAAAATACCTCCGGTTTAACAAATTCAACCACTGGTAAATGTTTTTTTGAGGGTTGCAGATACTGGCCAATGGTCAAAATTTCTACTCCTACCATCCTGAGGTCTTCCATCGTTTCAAAAACTTCCTCGAATGTTTCCCCCAAACCCAGCATTAACCCTGATTTTGTTCTCATTCCTGCTTTTGATAATCTGTTTAACACCTCAAGGCTTCTATCATATTTTGCCTGAATCCTTACTTGTTTGGTCAGCCTTCTTACCGTTTCTAAATTATGTGAAACAATTTCGGGTGCTTCATTAATAATTTGTTGAAGATTTTCCCATTTACCCATAAAATCAGGAATTAAAGTTTCCAGGGTGGTTTGGGGACATAATTTTCGAATTGCTTTTATGGTTTCAGCCCAGATAACTGAACCTCCATCTTCCATATCATCCCTGTCGACTGAAGTTATAACGCAATGCTTTACCCCCATTAATTTTACTGATTCGGCAACTCTTTGGGGCTCCAAAAAATCGGGGGCAAAAGGCTTTCCGGTTGCAACTGCACAAAAGCCGCAGGAACGGGTGCAAACATTTCCCAAAATCATAAAGGTTGCAGTTCCCGCACCCCAACATTCACCTAAATTGGGGCAATTTCCACTCTGACAAATGGTGTGAACTTTATGTTCAGATACGATATTCCTGACCCTGAGGAATTCTGCTCCGGATGGCAATTTAACTTTTAACCATTCCGGCTTTTTCGAGGGAACTTCGGGAATAATTTCTGTGGTCATTCAAGTAAAATTCAAAAATTAGTAGGATTTCTTTCCGAAATGCCAACTTACATAATAACAAACAAAAAATTTATTGTTTTCAATAAAAGCCATCATTGGTATTTGATGGTAAAATGCATCTGCAGAAATTCCCGTTTCAACAGCCCTCACCAAGTCTTCTTGCCGGGCATAATCAAAATTAAACCCCAGCTTGGCATGCAATCCGGGGAAAACCCTACTTTCATCAACACCTTTTAGTGTTTCTGCCCTTCCCAAAATTTTATCAAGTGTATGTTTTTCGGGATTATATTTTTCGATTTGGGGTGGAGTATTGGAAGGAGAACCGGGGGGGGGAGCAATTTCGAGGTATATTGGCTTAACAAAACCAAGAGAGGCCCCACCTAATAAAACATAGCTTATCTGAACACCCTTTTTGCCAACTTTTTCAAAAAGAATTTTTTCAATTCCTGCTGCGGGCCTTATAATGGTAAGGGTATTTAATTTTCCATATACAAAACCTTTATTATTGTCCTTATGGGGATTGTAACTTTTATATTCCTTGGGGTTCTTCATGCCGCAAGCCTCTATGGAATATATCCTCCTGAGTTTTGCATTTATTTGTTTTCCTTTTCTGAAATTTCCTCCCCACCCAAAGGAATGAAGGAGAAGTCCGCCATAATTTTCTTTCTTATAAATGGTACTAGCGTCCCCGCTTCCGGAATTTCTTTGACTTGTTTCATCAATAATGTCATTCACATCTGATTCAATAATAGGATTGGCTTGTGAAAAACCGGCTCGTTGAATCGAAAGAAAAATTAATAAGACCTGTAGTAACCTAACCATAAAAATTATTTACTTTACAAAATTAAAAAATAAAATTATGGAAACAATTAAAACAATTTATAAGGGCGAACTCAGAACCAGTTCCCTCCACCTGCAATCAGGAAAAATAATTATTACAGATGCTCCAACCGACAATTTGGGAAAAGGAGAGGCATTTTCACCAACCGATTTGCTGACCACTGCCCTGGCAACTTGCATGATTACCATAATGGGAATTCAAGCCCGAAAAAATAATTTTATTCTTGAAAACGTAATTGCCAGAACGACAAAAATAATGGTTCAAAATCCGAGAAGAGTCGGAGAAATACAAATTGATTTAGATTTAGCGGGCAACAATTTTAACGAGGAGCAGAAACAAACCCTGGAAAATGCAGCACTAAATTGCCCTGTGGCTAAAAGCCTTCATCCGGATTTGAAACAAACAGTGAGATTTTTTTTCTGAAGAAAACTAAAAAAACAAATGGAAACAAACTCAAACTTGTTTTTGAACTGTTTTAACGGTTGTTTTCCCGTAAGCCGGACATCTTTCGTGGGTTTTGCACGATGAAAAAATTAAGGTTACCAAGGCAAGCGATGCAAAAAAAATGAGGGCTTTTTTCATTCTGAAAATTGTGAAATTAAGAGTGGAAAAATAAAAAAAACAAGTGCCTTTATTAATTTGGTTTCGCAAAAATAGATAAATAAATAAAAAAAACAAATTTTTTATTTTTATAAATGGAAGAAACCATAAAAACGGGAATTAATCCCATTATTGAAGATTCATGGAAAAATGTTTTGATAAATCAGTTTAATTCTGATTATTTTATCCAATTAAAAAACTTTCTGATTGAAGAGAAAAAAAAATATATCATTTTTCCTCCCGGTCCATTTATTTTCTCGGCTTTTAATTTAACCCCATTTGAAAAAGTTAAAGTTGTAATTATTGGCCAGGACCCATACCATGGGGAAGGACAGGCCCATGGTTTGTGTTTTTCTGTTCCAACAAATGTTGATATTCCTCCATCCCTGAAAAATATTTTTAAAGAGTTGCAAACAGATTTGGGAGTTGAAATTCCGAAAACCGGAAATCTTGAACCCTGGGCCAAACAAGGAGTATTACTTATTAATGCAACTCTTACGGTTAGAGCAAATCAACCGGGCTCGCACCAAAATAAAGGGTGGGAAATTTTTACAGATAACATAATAAAATTATTATCAGAAGAAAAAAGGAAGTTGGTTTTTTTACTCTGGGGGAAATACGCCCAAAACAAGGAGATTTTAATTGATAATTCAAAGCATTTAATTTTGAAAGCAGCACACCCTTCTCCTCTTGCGAGGGGTGCATTTTTTGGATGCAGGCATTTTTCCAAAGCAAATGATTTTTTATTTCGCTCAGGGCAAAGTAAAATTGATTGGGCTTTAGAAAATATTTAAAATTTATTTAAACAAACTCTTAAAAATTAAATTAAATAAATTTTTTTTTGAAAATATTAATTTTCTCGGCCTATACTTCATAACATCAATTGAATACCTCGAAACAAAAAACCTTTCACGGTTATTGAGTAATATTAAGTCCCTTCAAAAAAATCAATAAAAAATTCTTTTATTTTCTTTTTTATATTTTTTTCAAAATTTAATTCTGTTTCTAAGAAAATATCTCGTTGAAACAAAATAAAATTTTAAATCGTACAAAGAAGAAAAACAATATTTCGAATCTTGCAAAAACCGCTACCCATGAAAACTTCAGCCAAAGCCAAAATATCCTGCCTGGGGGCATTAATCTGGATATTTTCAAATGCATTTTCACAAAAGGCAAAAGAAAATCCAATATCAGAAAAAAAAATTACTGTTTGTCATCTTTCCGATGATTATAAGGTTCAGTCCATTTCCATTGGAATTTCGGCCCTGGAGGCTCATTTGAAACATGGGGATGCAATTGGTGATTGCAATGAAAATAATTCGCCATTAAAACTTTCTTTTAACAAAACAGATGTAAAATGCAATGGGGGCAGTGATGGAGCAATTGATTTAAAAGTGAGTATATCAAATGGTAACCCAAAGTACAATTTTTTATGGTCAACCGGAGCTACCACCGAAGACATTTCAAATTTAAAAGCCGGAAATTACAGCGTTACGGTTAGCATCGGAAAAGGATTAACAGCCAGCGGAAGCATCATTATTAACGAACCATCCATCCTGAGTGCAGGGTCAATTTCCAAAAATATTAGTTGTGCCGGAGGAAAAGACGGAGAAATCCTGGTTACACCCACCGGAGGCACTTATCCCTATTCGTTTTTCTGGAGTGCAAATGCCGGACTTCAAAATGGGGAAAAAGCCATCGGACTTCAAAAAGGAATTTATCGGGTAAATATTATTGATGCAAACGGATGCAGCACCTTTTCAGAAAAAATTATTGAAGAACCTCTTCCTATTTCTTCTTTGGTTTTTACAAATGATGTTAGATGCAATGGAGGCAACGATGGATTTGCAGAGATCCAACCCGGTGGTGGCACACCCCCTTTTTCAATTTCATGGAGTCAAAATGCAGGAATGCAAAACGGGGAAACTGCTGTTAACCTCAGTAATGGCATTTATCTTGCAACAATTACTGATTCAAAAAGCTGCACTTTTTCAGAAGAAATAATAATTCAGGAACCCGACCTTCTGACTGCTCAGATTTCAGCTGCCAATGTAACTTGCTCAGGAGGAAATAATGGGTCGGCAACTCTTTTGCCTCAAGGGGGAATTCAACCCTATTCCTATCAATGGTGTGCAAATGCCGGAGGACAAAATTCTGAAATTGCCACTAAACTTACTCAGGGGGTTTACAGTTGCTCAATTACTGATTTAAATGGATGCCAGTTTGTTTCCTCCATTTCAATTGAAGAGCCGGCCCCAATTGCCATCAGTTTTTCCTGCACCAATGAAAACTGTTCCAATCCCGGATCCGGAAATGCAACAGCCAATGTAACTGGTGGGGTTTCTCCCTATAATTACCAATGGAGTTTAAATTCCACAACACAAAGTCAGCCTTTGGCAACAAACCTAACACAGGGAACTTACGGCCTTTTTGTTTCTGACCAAAATGGATGCTCGGCAAGCAAAACCTTTAGCATTATCAGAGATAAATGTGATTGCATGCTTCGCACAGAAGATTGCGGGGCCACAATGATTTCCCTAAATCAGTTTATTTATTGCAACCCGGTAAATGATGCCACCAATTACCAATGGGAATTCTTTCAAAGGCAAACCGGAGTTTTAAAAACAATTGTACGAGGATATGCCTTAAATAACTTTCATTTAACCTGGGTTCCGGGAATACTATATGGAAAAACTTATGAAGTAAGGGTTAAACCCTATGTAAATGGTGCATGGAAAGATTATGGTCCGGTTTGCCAGATAACAGTTCCCGGTCCGATTCCATCTACAAAAATGAGGAATGAGGATTGTGGAATCAGCACCACCTCATTAAATCAGCAATTATTTTGCGAATTGGTACCCGGAGCCCAGAATTACCAATGGGAATTCACGAATTCATCCCTGGGGTTTACCAAGATTGTAAACCGCGGCAGCAATTCATTAAGCTTTACTTTTGGCTGGGCCACAGGAATTCAATATGGCAATGCTTATGAGGTTAGGGTAAGAGCAAATGTTGGCGGAGAATGGGGTTCCTTTGCAAGCCTTTGCCAAATCTCACTTGTATATCCGATTCCCACAACAAAAGTAAGGAACTCTGATTGTGGAATAACTTTAGCATCGCTTACACAGAATATTAACTGTGACGCGGTTGCAGGGGCTACTGATTTTCAATGGGAAATAAGCAACCATCAGACCGGCCTTTTAACAACCTACGCCAGGGGTTCATCAAATACCAATTTTCAATTTGGATGGCTGCCTAATATTCAATTTTCAACAACCTATTCTGTTCGTGTAAAAGGAAAAGTTGCAGGTGAATGGGCCGAATTCGGTTTTGAATGCCAGATTACAACTCCCAATGCACCCATTGCACCGAGGCAAGGGAATTTCAATGAGGAAGAAGAAACCAGCAACAAAAGTTTGAAACCCGATCATCAATTAAGTGTATTCCCAAACCCATCCAAAGGGGAGTCAATAGATATTAGTTTTTCAGGTCAGGAAAATGCTGACCAACCTATTCTGATTGAGGTTTATGATATTCTTGGGAATAAAGTATTTAGTCGGAATTCCACTTTAATTGGCGAAGGAAATCTGATTGCCAAAATTAACCGGAACGGGGAGTTAACCACCGGAATTTACTTCCTAAATGTTGTTTCCGACAACAAAAATTATTACGACAGGATTGTTATTAAATAAGGTTGGAATTAAAAGATTACCGGATTTTTTCTACAAATTGTTTAATGTCCGATTTTAAAGTTTTGTTAGTTCTTAAAGAATTGATAAAAGCAGTTCCGATAATTGCTCCATTCGCAAACCGGCAGGCCTTTTGAAAAGTTTCCCTGTTGAATATTCCAAAGCCAACCATAACCGGATTTTTTAGTTTCATTGAATTTAATTTTTCAAAATAAGAATTAGTATCGTCTTTAATTTTAAGAAAATTTCCGGTAGTAGAAGCCGAGGATACAGCATAAATAAAACCCTCCGAAACTTTATCAATTTCCTTAATTCTATCCTCAGAAGTTTGAGGTGTAATCAGAAAAATGTTTTTTAATCCTGATTTATTGAATAATTTCCAATAATGTTTATTGTATTCGTCAAAAGGCAAATCGGGAATTATTGTTCCGGATATTCCGGCCTCATTGCATTTTTCGCAAAATTTTTCAATTCCGAACTGAAGAACCGGATTGAAATACCCCATTAAAATAAGTGGAATTTGATTTTTTTTTTGAATTGATTTTTTTCGGTATTGAATTAGTTGTTCGAAAAGAAAGGACAAATTCATCCCGTTTTTAAGAGCTATTTCACTGCTCTTTTGTATTGAAGGCCCATCTGCAAGAGGATCAGAGAAGGGAATTCCTATCTCTACCAAATCCACCCCATTTTTTATTAATTCATCCAGTATTTTGCAAGTGGAATTAATTTGAGGAAACCCAGCCGTAAAATATATAGATAGTAAATTTTTCTTTTTGGATAGGAACAATTCTTTTATGCTATTCATAAACTTATTATATGGAACATGATTAATAATTTATGATAAGAACAAGTTCATTATGGAATCAGGAAAAACATTACCAAAAATTATTTATCCATCATCGCCAAAAAGGTTTCCATATCCTTATCCCCTCTTCCGGACAAACAGACAACCACGGTTTCTTTTTCTTTTGCATAAAGTTTTTCAAGATACGCAAGAGCATGGGCAGATTCAAGCGCAGGAATTATTCCTTCCAGTTTTGCCAGTAAAAAGGCGGCCTTTAACGCTTCATTATCGGTAACCGATGGGTAGATAGCCCTTTTAGTTTTAAACAGGTGTGCGTGCTGGGGTCCAATTCCGGGGTAATCCAGGCCTGCCGAAATTGAGTGTGGTTCGGTTATTTGGCCATCCGAGTTTTGCATTAAAATAGTTTTTGATCCATGAATAATTCCCTCAGTACCGAGAGCAGTGGTTGCCGCTGAAAAACCACTGTTAATTCCCTTTCCTGCAGCTTCTACCCCAATTAAATTTACCTTTTTTTTCTTTTTGCTTTTGGGTTTGTCAATGAAATGGTAAAAAGCTCCCATGGCATTGCTTCCGCCCCCTACACATGCCAAAACGTAATCCGGGTTTTCGTTTCCGGTTTTTTCTTTTAACTGCTGTTTTATTTCTTTTGAAATCACACTCTGAAATTTCGCCACCATATCGGGGTAAGGATGCGGACCCACCACCGAGCCAATGAGATAATAAGTATTGCCGGGGTTTGAAATCCAATCGCGGATGGCTTCGTTGGTGGCGTCCTTCAGGGTTTTGCTTCCACAGGTTGCTGCTATGACTTTTGCGCCCAGCATTTTCATCCGCTCCACATTGGGTTTCTGGCGTTTCATATCTTTTTCGCCCATAAATACCACACATTCCAACCCAAATAAAGCACAAACTGTTGCGGTAGCCACCCCATGCTGGCCGGCACCGGTTTCAGCAATTATCCTGGTTTTTCCAAGCTTTTTAGCAAGTAAAATCTGACCAAGAGTATTGTTTATTTTATGTGAACCGGTATGATTTAAATCTTCCCTTTTTAAAAATATCCTGGTTTTATAATGATTGGATAACCGGGAAGCAAAGTAAAGGGGTGAAGGCCTTCCGGCATAATCGCGCAGCAAAACAGAAAGCTCCTTTATAAATTGGGAAGAATTAATTATTCCCAAATAATTTTTTTGAAGTTCCTCTACGTTGGGAAAAAGCATTTCGGGAATAAAAGCACCGCCAAAATCTCCAAAAAATCCTTTTTTGTCTACTCCCATTTTATTGATCTTTTTTTTTGCTTTTAAAAATAATTCGGTCTATTAACATTAGTTTTGGATAAGTCAATGAATATGGGCTTATGACAATTTAGGCAGAATTAATTTGAACTGAATAATTTTTTTGCTACCAAGACGCTAAGACACAAAAGATTTTCTTATGCTTTGTTTTCTTAATAAAAATCGATGTTTTCCTTTATACTTATCCAAAACTCAGGTTATTAATCTTGCGTTGAAGGCTTTTGAGTTTTTCGGAGTTCTTTAGTCCGGGTGAAATTTCAAATTTACTATTCACATCAATTCCGAATAAATTTTGAAATTGCGATTTATTCAGTAAAATTTTATTTGTTTTTTCTTCGTCTATTCCCCCGCTGATAAAAAATGGAACCGGGCCGTGATAATTATTTAATAAATCCTGGTTAAAAGAAATTCCACTTCCTCCAAACTCCGGGGTTTTAGAATCAAATAAAAAAAAATCGCACTTACCCTCAAAATTCCCCAGTTTTTTAAAATCAAATCCTCTAAATAAGCCAAAGGCTTTAATTACTTTAACAAATGGCCTAAGTAAAGAGCAAATTTCAGGAGATTCATTTCCGTGCAACTGAACAGCCTGAAGATTATATTTTTCAATCTTTTCAAAAATTGATTTTAGCGGTTCATTTAAAAACACCCCCGTTTTAATAATTTGCGGAGAGATGGCCGGTAAAACAAAATCATCACCCACATAACGGGGTGAATTTTTATAAAAAATAAATCCCATCAAATCGGGAAGAAGGGATGCCACATTCCGGATATTTTCCGGATCCTTCATTCCGCAAACTTTCAGATTTAATTTCATTAATATTTTTTTATCATCACGTAATCACACATAAAAAAATCATCCCCAATATCAAAGTTTTTTTCGTATTCTAATTCGAACCCTATTTTTTTATAAAAATTAATTGCTCTTGTGTTTTTCCGGTTAACCTGAAGCCGGAGGGTTTTAATATTTTTTTTATTTGAAAAAACATTTTCGAAAAGCCGGGAGGAAATTTCCTTTCCATGAAATTCAGGATCGAGGTAAAGCTTATCAAGAAAAAAATCTATTCCATTTTCAGTTCTTGTATCGAGGTAGCCGATGAGCAAGGTGGAATCTTTATGGCCTGTGGAACTTTTATTGGTCAAAAATGCCAGTGTAAATTCATGGTTTTGCTCATTAATTTGCCTTTTCAAACTTTCCTGTGAATACATTTTTTCAAGCATATAATTAATTTGTTTTTGGGAAATAATGGCCGGATAAACCTCATTCCAGATTTTATGCGCAAGTTTTTCGATGGCAGGCAAATCAGAAAATTCCGCCTTGCGGAAAAGCACTTCGTTTGAATCACTCTGTATTTGCGAAATAAATTTGCGGCAGGCCTTCCCTGGATCCATTTCTTTCATAAATTTTTCTCCTATCAGAAATCCTTTGAAACCGGAAGATTTTAAACGAACCACATCCTCCGGCTTTTCAATTCCGCTTTCAGAAATCTTAACAAATCCATCGGGAATTAAACCTGCAAGGCGGATTGAATTTTCAATATTTACTTCAAAGCTTTTCAGGTTTCGGTTGTTCACGCCAACCATGTCAATGTATTCATTGAGAGTTCTATTTATTTCATCTTTCGAATGAACTTCGAGCAGGACATCTAAATATAAACTTTTGGCAAGGCTTGCAAACCTGATTATTTTTTCAGTCTCGAGGGCGGCAGCAATTAGTAAAACAACATCAGCCCCTATGGATTTGGCTTCCAGAATTTGATATTCATCCACAATAAATTCTTTTCTTAACAGAGGAACCCGTACTTTATCCCTGGCAACTACAAGATCATCATTTTTTCCTCCAAAAAAAAACGAATCGGTTAAAACTGAAATTCCTGATGCCCCTCCACTTTCATAACCGGAAACAGCATCTTCAATTTTCACCTTTAAATTAATTTCAGATTTAGAGGGTGACTTTCTTTTAAATTCAGCAATTATTCCGGATTTATTGGTAAAGAGTAATTCCTTTTTAAGGGAATTTGGAATCCTATTAAAATAGGGTTGTTTTTCAAGAAAAGAAACCGGAAAAAGTTTTTTCGTTTCAGAAACTTCCTGTGTTTTGTGAACAATTATTTTTTCAAGGATGGTCATTCCGCAAGTTTTTTAAAACTTTGGAGCGCCCGTTTTGAAACCAAAGATTCCATGCCGAGTTTAAAAGCATCTGTAAGGGTTAACTCAGGATAATAACAATGGATGGCCATGGCGGCATTTGCACAAACCACATTTTTTTGTGCTGGGGAACCATTTCCATTCAAAACATCCAGAAATATTTTTGCTGAATCTTCCACCGTTTTTCCTCCTGAGATTTCAAGGGGGTCAACCAACTTTAATCCAAGGTCGGAAGGTTTAACCATTCTCTCAAAATTATTTGAGAGCATCTTAAAATCACCCGTGAGGGAAACTTCATCGTAGCCATCAAGAGAGTGAATGATTACAAATTGATTTGGTGTTTTCTGATTCAAATAAGAATAAAGACGGGCCAGCTCAAGGCTGAAAACCCCAACCATTTGTTTTTTCGGTCGGGATGGATTCACCATTGGGCCAAGCATGTTGAAAAATGTTTTCATTCCAAGTTCTTTTCTAACCGGTGCCACATTTTTCATTGCCGGGTGAAACAAAGGTGCATGCATAAAACAAATGCCAGCCCCTTCAATGTTTTTCTTAAGCACCTCAATATTATTAGAAAATTTTACACCAAGAAACTCAAGCACATTGGAAGAGCCGCAAACAGAGGAAACCCCATAATTACCATGCTTTGCAACTTTTATCCCCGTTCCGGAAACAACAAAAGAGGCAAGGGTTGAAATATTAAAAGTATCCTTACCGTCACCTCCGGTTCCGCAAAGGTCTATGGGGTCGTAGGCTGACAAATCAACAGGGATGCAAAGGTCGAGCAGGGCTTCCCGGAAACCTTCCAGTTCCTCTACCGAAATGCTTCTCATCATAAAAATCCCCAAAAAAGAAGCTATCTGGCTATTATTGTATTTTCCCTCCGCAATGTTAATGAGCACTTGCTTTGCCAGGGGTTTCGGCAACGTTTTGTGAGCCAGAAGAATGTTGAAAATTTCTTTCATTTTTCCCCTTCAATCCAGTTTTTAATCATAACCTTTCCATATTCAGTCAAAACCGATTCAGGGTGAAACTGCACTCCGCGGATATCAAATTTCTTATGGCGGAAAGACATCACCATTCCTTCATCATCAACAGAGGTAACCAGCAAACATTCGGGAAGATTCTTTTCCACGATCCAGGAATGGTAGCGCCCAACTTTAATTTTAGGAGGAATATTTTTAAAAAAATATTCATTTCCTTCGCTAATATTCAGATTTTCGGCCACCCCATGAAATACTTTTTTCAGGTTAATTAATTTTCCTCCATAAAATTCAGCAATGGCCTGATGGCCCAGGCAAACTCCCAGAATGCTTTTTTTGCCGGCAACTTTTTTAATCACTTCCATTAATTTTCCTGCTTCGGAGGGAATTCCCGGACCGGGAGAAAGCAAGACCTTATCGTAATTATCCATTTCATTAAAGGCGATATGGTCATTTCGAACCACATCCACCTCGCAATCGAATTCGCGTAAATAATGAACCAGATTGTATACAAAAGAATCGTAATTATCTATTACCAGAATTTTCATAAATCTTTTGCCATTTCGATGGCTTTTCTCAGTGCTGTAATTTTATTATTAATTTCCTGAAGTTCATTTTGATCATTTGACTCAGCAACAATACCTGCCCCGGCCTGAAAATAAAGAACGTTATCCCGGCTGCAAAAAGACCGGATGATAATGGCATGATTAAAATCTCCGTTGAAGCCTAAAAATCCAATACAACCCCCATAAAAACTCCGGTTATCATTTTCATATTCTTCAATAAGGCGCATGGCCTCATGTTTTGGCGCTCCGCTTAAAGTTCCGGCAGGAAAGGTATCTGCCACCAGCTGCATTGTTGAAACATTTTCATTTTTTTCGGCTGTTACTTTTGAAACCAGATGGATGACATGGGAATAATACTGAACCTCCTTAAATTTTTCGACCCTCACATTTTTCCCATGCCTTGCTAAATCGTTCCTGGCAAGATCCACTAGCATAGTATGTTCGGAATTTTCCTTTGAATCCGCAGAAAGTTTTTGTGCAATTTCCAAATCATCTTCCTTGTTAGGTGTCCGTAGAAATGTTCCGGCAATGGGGTGAATGGAAGCAGTATTTCCCTTAATGATAAACTGAGCCTCGGGCGAAGAACCAAAAATCTTAAAACTTCCATAATCAAAATAAAAAAGATATGGAGAAGGATTGATGGACCGCAACGCCCTGTAAACATTAAATTCATCACCCGAAAAAGAACGCAAAAATCTTCGTGAAAGGACCAGCTGAAAAACATCGCCTCTGAAACAATTTTTCTTGGCAAGATTAATTCTCTCCAGAAATTCAATATCGGTAAAATTTGATTTTTCTTCTTTCCCGGGGGTAAAAAAATACGAGGCAAAATTTTTCGATTTTATGAGTGCTTCAATCTGGTCGATATTGTCGGTATTACCCGTGAAATTGTGTGAAAAAATAAATGCCTGATTTTTGAAATGATTAATGGCAATAATGTTTTGGAAAACGGAATAAACAATATCAGGAATTTTATCGTCAACCTCTGTTTTTTCAATTTCAATGTTTTCGAAATACCTTACGGCATCATAACCGATATAGCCAAATAGGCCTGCCCCCAATTTTCCACCCGGACCATCCTTTTGGAAATTAAATTGTCCGGCCGGAACATCTCCGGGCATAAAATCGGGGGAAACCACAAACTTTTGCGCGAAAGCTGAGATTACCCCGGGAACATCGGTATTTTTAGCAATGGAAATATTTTCTTTGCTGCCATCCGGAAATGTTTGTTTTATCTGTTCATTTTCAATAATAATAGAAGCCACGGGGTTGCAACAGATAAAAGAAAAACTATTATCACTCCCTCTGTAATCGGAACTCTCAAGAAGAATACTGTTTGGAAATTTATCCCTAATTTTTAGGTAAATACTTACCGGGGTTATGGTATCGGCAAGCAACGCTTTGTACCGGGTATGTGCGGAAAAAATCATAGGGTTGCAAAAATATTGAAATAAAAATTCCCCGTGTTTTTTTTAATTTGGATAAAAAATAATAATACTTTAGTGCCTGTTTTTAAAAAAATTATGAAGGGCTACAAGAAAATAATTTTGTTTTTTTTATTAGGAGGGGGATTGATTTCATTTATTCCACCGGAGAAGGTTTTGTGGAAAATATTTCAAAAGGGCAATTCAGATTTACCCGATAACGGGATAATCTCCATAGGAATTGATTCATTGAACAACAAATGGGTTGGCACTGATGGAAAGGGGCTGGGCAGATTTGACGGAACCTCCTGGAAAGTTTTTACCGCTGGAAATTCCGGGCTTTCAAATAATTCGATTTATGCCATTTGCATGGACAAAAACATTAAATGGTTTGGCACCCATGGTGGAGGATTGGTTTCTTTAGAAGGTGATGATAATTGGGAAGTTTATAACATGGAAAATTCTGACCTTCCACACGACTGGATTAATACCATTGCCGTGGATGCAAAAGGAGACAAATGGATTGGAGCCGGAGACAGCGGGGTAGTTAGGTTTGATAACCAGAAATGGACCAGCTTTAACGAAAAAAATTCAGGACTGCCGAACAATATTGTTTATGCGATTGCCATAGATGATAAAAACGGAATATATTGGTTTGGAACAGAAAGCGGGGGCCTTGCAAGATATGACGGAACCAACTGGAAGGTATTTCAAACAAGTAATTCGGGTTTACCAAACGATTGGGTTGCAGAACTCGCATTTGAAGATTCAATTCTTTGGATTGGTACTGTGGGTGGAGGGTTAACAAAAATGACCGGAGAAACTTTTGTTACTTATAATATTGGAAATTCGGGGCTTCCGAATAACTCGGTTTATGCCATCTCGGTGGATGAGAAAAAATTCAAATGGATAGGAACAGGAGGTGGAGGACTGGTGAAATTTGATGGTGACAGTTCCTGGGTGGTTTTTGACAAATCAAATTCGGAAATTCCGAAAGATTTTGTATTAACTGTTTCCATTGATTCGAAGAATACCAAATCCATTGGAACCTGGAAGGGGGGGCTGGCCCTTTATAACGAAAACGGAATTGAATGAAAAAAAATAATTAATCCTTCATTCCTTTTTCAATTTCATTTTTCATTGAAAGGGTATATTCATATCCCTTTTTAAAAATTTCTTTTCCTTTATCGCTATCAAACATTCCAAAGATATTTAATCCGGGAGGTTCGAGGAAAACATTACAAAGTTTAAAGCGGTGTAAATCCCCTTCGTTTATTGCAAGTTCAAGGCTTCTTACAATAACTTTATTCACCGAGCCCATCCGATCCATCGGATATACCCGGCCCACTGAAACGCCAATAATTTTTGTACATTTTCCGATAAGAGGTTCTACCGGAAAGTTGTTGGTAATACCACCGTCAAGAAAGCTACGGCCATTAATTTTTACGGGTTCGAAAATAGCGGGATAGGAGGCAGAGGCCATAATTGGTTTAATGAACGGTCCGGTTGAAAAATAAACCGTTTCACCTTTTAAAATGTCAGTTGCATTCACAACCAGTTTAATTTTTAAATCCTTAAATTCTTTTTCCTTTAAGACCTCGTTATATGCATTTTCAATGCGGCTCATAGAAAAAAGTCCCCCTGCCTTTGTTGAGGGGAAAAAAAATTTAAAAGAGCCGTTTTTAACAATTAACTCCAAAGATTGGGCGGGTGATAACCCTGAAGCATAAAGCACAGCGATGAGAGCTCCTCCGCTTACGGCCGAAATTATTTCGGGTTTCACACCCATTTCCTCTAATCCCTTTAAAACTCCAAGCTGTGCAATACATTTTGCCGCTCCCCCTGAAAAAACAATTCCTGTATTCATGATTATAGGTTAATTCACATGTGGAAAAAAAAATTCGGACGATTTAATTGGAAATTTTGTACTGAGGAGTGCATGACAAATTGGGCAAAGTAAAGTTAAGGTTCAAAAAAAATTTTATTAGCTACAAAGTAACGAAGACGCAAATAAAAAAATAAAATAATCCTTCGTGTCTAATCTCCCGGGTAGCAAAAAAAAGAAAATTTAATTCAATTCAAATATTAATGGCTGCCCAATTTGTATTGCACCTGAACTGAGGTATTTGACTTAAATATTTATCTATTGGGCAGCCTCCGTTCTTTTTAATTACAGATCCTCTAACTTAAAAGATTCCTTCATCCGAATTCCTTTATCCGTATTTTGAAGGTTGCAACATTCAATGAGGGGATCGTGCTCAAAAAACAAAATGGCATTTTCTTTTACAGCGTTCCCTAGCAAATATTTTTTTTCCTCTAGGGTTTCCAAAGGCCTCAAATCATATCCCATAACAAACGGGATCGGTAAATGTCCGGCAGAGGGAATTAAATCAGCTGCATAAATTATTGTTTTCCCTTTGTAAAATATATGGGGGATCATCATTTTTTCGGTGTGGCCATTTACGAAACCAACTCCAAACCTATCCCACAGCATATTAAAATCCTTGACCCCCTGAACAATTTCCGATGGATAACGAGGAACGGGAGCTTCGGGAAAATTGCAAAAACGAAGTTGCCCATTTTCTTGAATTGGCAAAAAATTTTCTTTTAAAAAGGATGCCCTTTCACGGTGGTTTGGCTCCAAGGCCCATTTCCAGTGATTTTCATTGCTCCAATAAACTGCATTTTTAAAAGCCGGCTCATAACCATTTCGGGTGCTGTTCCAATTAATACTTCCACCGCAATGATCAAAATGAAGATGGGTAAGAAATACATCCGTAATATCATCTCTCGAAAACCCTTTGGACCGCAGTGATTTATCAAGTGTATCCTCGCCAAAAGGGAAATAATGGCTGAAAAATTTTTCGTTTTGTTTATT
>JAHEZO010000227.1:0-2931 GCA_023250995.1 Flavobacteriales bacterium
ACTGATTTGCTCAATGAATACGGGAGTACGGCAATCACAGTAAACACCGAAGAGCTGGAAGCAAACAAAAATAAAATTGTTGAAACTCTGGGGCACTACGGAATTACCATAAAAGAAATTAAAGCTGTTATCGGACCTACTGTAACTCTCTATGAAATTGTTCCTAAAGAGGGAATCAGAATTTCAAAAATCAGAAATCTTGGGGATGATATTGCCCTGAGTTTATCTGCTCTTGGCATCCGTATTATTGCCCCAATGCCGGGGAAAGGAACCATTGGGATTGAAGTACCAAATCAAAAGCCGCAAACGGTTTCCATGAAAACTTTAATTGAATCAGAAAGATTCAGGCATAACAGCATGGATCTGCCCTGTGCCCTTGGAAAAACCATCTCCAACGAAACTTATGTTGCTGATCTTGCAAAAATGCCTCATTTGCTTATGGCAGGTGCCACAGGCCAGGGTAAGTCGGTTGGTTTAAATGCAATTCTGGTATCTCTGCTTTACAAAAAACATCCCTCACAAATTAAATTCGTTCTGGTTGACCCTAAAAAAGTGGAGCTTACATTATTTAACCGGATAGAAAGGCATTTTCTTGCAAAACTACCCGATTCGGCTGAGGCAATAATTACCGATACCAAAAAAGTGGTGAACACACTCAATTCGCTTTGCATTGAAATGGACCAGAGGTATGAATTGCTAAAACAAGCTGAGGTGAGAAATCTGAAGGAGTACAATGTGAAATTTGTTGACAGGAAATTAAACCCCGAAAAAGGGCATCGTTTTTTGCCCTATATCATTTTGGTTGTGGATGAATTTGCCGATCTCATTCTTACGGCCGGAAAAGAAGTGGAAACCCCGATACAACGCCTTGCCCAGCTTGCAAGAGCAATTGGAATTCACCTTATTATTGCTACCCAGAGGCCATCCGTAAATATTATTACCGGAACAATCAAAGCAAATTTTCCTACCAGAATTGCATTTAGGGTTTCCTCCGGAGTAGATTCCAAAACAATTCTCGATACAGGCGGGGCCGACCAATTAATTGGAAGAGGTGACATGTTATTATCCATTGGCAGCGATATGATCCGGTTGCAGTGCGGATTTGTTGATACTCCTGAGGTAGAAAAAATCACAGAATTTATCGGTAACCAAAAAGCTTATCCGGATGCTTTTCTCCTTCCCGAATATATTGGTGATGAGGAGGGCGAGGCCGGTGAGGTTGACCTGAGCGAAAGAGACCAGATGTTTGATGAAGCAGCAAGAATTGTAGTTCAGCACCAGCAGGGTTCTGCTTCTCTCCTTCAGCGCAGGCTTAAGCTTGGTTATAACAGAGCGGGAAGGTTGATTGACCAACTTGAAGCAGCAGGAATCATTGGGCCTTTTGAAGGAAGCAAGGCGCGGCAGGTTTTAATTCATGATATGATGGCTCTGGAACAATTCTTGAAGAACATGGACAGTAAAAATTCTCCGGCAGAAATTTAATACTATTTTTTTCGAACAAAATTCTTTTTAAAAATGAAAAAAAAATTCAACCCATTTTTATTTTTTCTCTTAATCTTCGCTATCGAATCGGCAACTGCCCAAAAAGAAACGATTGACGAAAAAGCCAAAGGAATTTTAAATGAATTAAGCAAAAAAACCAGGGCTTATAATTCAATAAAAGCAGAATTCGATTATTCCATAGAAAACATCAAGGAGAAAATCAGCGAAACAAAAAAAGGAAGCCTTACCCTAAAAAAGGAGAAATATAAATTTTCAATAGCGGGCCAGGAGATTGTTTCTGACGGGAAAACTTTATGGACCTATATTAAAGATGCCGGAGAAGTTCAGATAGACAACGCTCCCGACTCAAATAAAGTAGATAATTCACTTAGTCCAACAAACATTTTTACAGTTTACGAAAAAGGGTTTAAATACAAATGGGAAAAGGAAGAAGTAAGGGAAGGAAAAACAATGCATATTATTAATCTCTACCCGATAAAAGCAAATGAAAAGCCTTATCATACCATAAAACTTTTTATTGATAAAAATGCAATGGAAATTAATACAGTATTAGTTCTTAATAAAGATGGGGGGAAATATACTTACCACCTGACAAAATTTGAAACCAACCTTCCATTAAAAGACGGGGATTTTATTTTTGATACCTCAAGGGCAAAAGAAATAATTGATTTGAGGTAAAAATCATTCTGAAAACCGGATAAATTGCCGCATTAATTAAAGCAATTTCCGTATGGCAAATTTTATAAAGTTGTATTTGCCTGATGTAAAAGGAGCATAACGTTGTTTAACATCAAAAAGAAAGCTCCTTTTTAGTACCGCCCGTTTGTGTGAAAATGTTTCAAATCCAATTTTGCCATTATAGGCACCTATACCACTGCTGCCTACCCCGCCAAAGGGAAGATGAACATTTCCCAGATGAAGCATAACATCATTTACACAAACTCCCCCTGAAGTTGTTTCTTCCAAAACCTTATCAATTATTTTTTTATTATTTGAGAAAACATAAAGAGCCAGTGGTTTTTCCCTTTTATTAATAAAACTGATTGCTTCATCTATGGTTGTGTACTCTATTACAGGCATCAGGGGACCGAAAATTTCTTCCTGCATCACTTTATCCTCCCCCCGAACATTGTCAATAATGGTGGGGGAAATATATTTTTGCTCATCATCTGTTTTACCACCGGCAACAATATTCCCATTCATTAAATTCTTTACTCTTTCAAAGTGTTTGCGGGTAATTATTCTGCCAAAATCCTTGCTTTTGCTTGGGTCAGGTCCGAAAAACTCGGTAATTGTTTCCGAAATTTTACCAATAAATTGTTTTTTAATTTTTTTATTCACAAGGATGTAATCAGGAGCCACACAGGTTTGACCGGCATTTGTAAATTTGCCCCATGCAATTCTTCTGGCAGCAACCTCAAGATTAAC
>JAHEZO010000227.1:2941-5735 GCA_023250995.1 Flavobacteriales bacterium
GCTTTTGCCACCCAGTTCGAGAGTAACAGGAGTTAAGTGCTTTGCAGCGGCCTGGTAAATAATTCTTCCAATTTCAGTTCCACCCGTAAAAAAAATATAATTGAATTTCTCTTTTAATAATTCAGTTGTTTCATTAACTCCGCCTTCAACAGTGCAAAGGTATTCCGGATTAAAAAATTCTGAAACCATTTTATTGATTGCTGCAGAAGTTACAGGGGCAAGTTCCGAAGGTTTTAACACCACGCAGTTTCCGGCTGTAATTGCCCCAAGCACCGGTCCAAAAAGATTCTTTACAGGATAATTCCATGGGGAGATAACAAGGGTAACACCAAAAGGTTCATGTTGAATAAAACTTTTTGCCGGGAGAAAAAACAAAGGAGTAGTAACCGCTTTTGGTGCTGACCAATTCCTGATATTTTTAAGGTTGTGTTCAATTTCGGTAAGAGTAATTCCAACTTCGGTGGTAAATGATTCCATTTCCGATTTGTTCAAATCTATTTTGAGGGCCTCAAAAAGATTTTGTTGATGCTTTAAAAAGGCATTTTTAAGATTTAACAATTGCTGCACCCTGAAATCAATTTTTCGTGTTGCTCCGGTATTAAAAAAATTGCGCTGCCTCAAAACGATTTCGGCCATTTTTGATTTGATTTCCACTCTGGCCGGGGGCATTTCCATAATTAATGTTTCCATGGTATTTTAATATTTTAATCCTATTCTTTTATAAATAAAGCTCATTAACCAGGCAGGCCCAATCATGAGAAACTGAAGATCTTTAAAAAAGGATGGTTTTTTTCCTTCTACTTTATGGCCAAGGAACTGGCCTATCCAGGCAACAATGAAAACAATTAATGATATTTTCCACAATGGAAATTCTATTTGGCCGGAAATATACTGGCATACCGCAAGGCAGAACAAACCAAACAAAAACATTCCCATGGCTAGTGAAACCGAAAGAATAACATAATAAATAAAAACCAGGCCAAGAGTAATAACAGCCCAGTTAAGAGGAAGAAAACTTATATGCAGAAAAAATTCGGGCACGGGAATGGACCACAAAAGGCCCACCACGCTAAAAAAAATTGAGGGAACACAAACCCAATGAACCAATTTGTTTGTTGGGTTTTTATGGCTTTCACCGTATTCGTCAAGCCAGTTTTGAATGGTTTTCATGGTAAGGATTTTGGGAGTTGAATTTTTTCTAAGTGAAACAAAAATACGCATTTATGAAATATCTGAAATTAATTTTTCCAATCTTTGCAATTATTTATTAAAATTTAATTCTATGTATGAAATTGGCGCAGCAAAAAAAGATATCACTTGCTTCATAAAAGGTGTCGGGTTGTTTGGTTATGGGATGCACTTTCACAGGGCTCAGAATATTGAAACTAGGTTATATGCGAGGGCCTTTGTTTTCCGCGATTCAAAAACCGGAAAAAAATCTGCATTCATCTGTGGTGAAATTATGTCGTGCACCACAGCTGTAAGGAAGGGGATTATTAAAAAAATTAAAGAGGAACTTCCTGAACTTGGGATTTCGGCAGAGAATATTCTCATTTGCGGTACGCATACACATTCAGCCCCCGGAGGATATTCTCATTACGCTCTTTACAACCTCACTATTTCGGGGTTTGTTCCTCAGGTTTATGATACCATTATAAATGGGATGATTGATGCCCTTGTTGAAGCAGATAAAAATTTAAAACCGGGAAAAATTTACTTTGGATCCGGGGATTTTTCTCCCGAGGCCAATGTTGCATTTAACAGATCTTTCAAGGCCTACAATAACAATCCGGAGGTGGTAAAAGTGGATGAAAAAACCCGGCATTTGGCCGTTCACCGGAAAATGTATTTGCTTAGAATGGATGATATGCAAGGAAATACGATTGGATCGGTAAACTGGTTTGGAGTTCACACTACATCGGTGGGAAATGATTATTTTAACATTTGTGCCGACAATAAGGGTTATGCGGCCGAATTTTTTGAAGAATATTTAATGAGCAAAAATTCTTCCCCCGGTTTGAGAAAACCGGTTACAGCCTTTGCTCAGGATGCCTGCGGGGATATCAGTCCGAATTTTGTCTGGTCGAGAAAAAGAAATAAAATGAGAGGTAAGTTTGTAAATGATTACGAAAGTGCAAAATTCAATGGAAAACTTCAGTTTGAAAAAGCAAAAGAAATTTTTGAAAATTCCCTATCAACCGAAATCGTTGATTCCACTCTTGATGCTGGGATAATTTTTGACCATTTCGGAAACATTGAAATAAGTCCAGAATTTGCAAATGGAAATGAAAACCAGCGAACAGGCCCTCCCTGCATGGGGGTTAGTTTTTTTGAAGGGGTTTCGGATGGATTTGGCATACCAAAAATACTTGGAAACACTGTAAGAATCTGGACAAGGGTAATAATGGTATTTGAAAAAGTTACCGCAGCTTTTTCAGGAAAAACTTTTCGGGAAAAAATATTTGTTAAATATGATACTCAGGGTAAAAAGCATATTATGATGGAAACCTCCGAGAGAAAAATTCTTGGAACGCCATTTATTAATAAACTCATTATTCCTTCCTGGGCCGATAAAACCATTTTTTATCTTAAGCAGCAGTACAAATCAGGAGGCCTGGCCGATAAGCCATGGGCACCCAACGTATTGCCGGTTCAACTTTTTATTATCGGCACCATAGCCATTGCCGGAATACCCGCTGAAGTTTCTACCGTTGCAGGCATCCGGCTCAGAAAAACAATTCTCGACATACTAAAAAAGCGGGGGGTTATTCAGGTAATTTTATCCCCTTATGCC
>JAHEZO010000071.1 GCA_023250995.1 Flavobacteriales bacterium
AAAAATTGGGGTATAAAATAATTGCCACCATGCCGAAGCCGGAAAATAATTCTATGGAAGGAGTTCCCTCCTTTTCTTTGGATGATTATGATTTTTCATTGAAAACGGTCTTTTTTTTTGGTGAAGAAAGCATTGGACTTTCAAAGGAAGTAATTGAAAACGCGGATGGATTCCTTCACATTCCCATGGTTGGTTTCACCGAAAGCTTTAATATTTCGGTTACGGTGGCATTGGTTCTGCACCATCTGACTTTGAAATTGAGAAATTCAAAAAATATTAATTGGAAGATGAGTGAAGAAGAAATGATTGAAAAAAGGATTGACTGGGCGGTTAAATCCATCAGCAGCGGAAAGGAGCTTCTTAAGTATTATAAGGGAAAAATCCCGATTTGAAACCAAAGCCGATAAAAAACTACCTTTGTAATCTTTTTAAAACCCCGTTTAATACCATTTAGACATATAAAACAATCTTTCCCTACCCTCACCCTTTTTTCTCTCAAGGGATCAATGCTCAAGAGTAAGTGGGCTGGTCCTTCAGGGATTATGGGTGCGGTAAGGAAGTAATTAAAATAAATATCTAAATGTTATAACACAAGGGTAGGTCATTAAAAAAAATGAAAATAAAAAAAGAAATGAAAATAACCCAGAATAAAAAATATTTCACAGGAATCGGGACATTGATGATTTTGGCCTTTATTTCCTGTGGCCAGCATCCTGAAAATAATGATTTAACAAACCAATCCAACTTAAACAAAATGAATGAAACTGAAAAACCGGATACCCTTGATGCAAACGGAAAATACGACATTGCCACTTTTGGAGCGGGATGCTTTTGGTGCGTGGAGGCTTTATTCCAGGACCTGGATGGTGTAATTAGTGTAACTTCAGGATATTCAGGGGGTGTTACTGTAAACCCTACTTATAAGGAAGTATGCAGCGGAACTACCGGACATGCCGAGGTTGCCCAAATTGTTTTCGACCGGAATAAAATATCCTATGAAGAATTGCTTGAAGTTTTCTGGAAAACGCATGATCCAACCACTATGAACAAGCAGGGGAACGATGTGGGAACTCAATACCGCTCGGCCATTTTTTACCACAATTCCGGACAAAAAGAATCAGCAGAAAAATATAAGGCAGAGTTAAATGCTTCGGGTGCTTTCGAAAAAGAAATCATTACTGAAATTGTTCCTTTCAAAAAATTTTACAAAGCGGAAGATTATCACCAGGATTATTTTAACCTGAATGGAACCCAACCCTATTGCACATTTGTAATTCAGCCGAAAGTTGAAAAGTTTAAAAAGGTTTTCGGGGAGAAACTCAAGAAATAAATGCGTACAAAAAATTATTTTTTTACCACAAAGTGCACAAAGATAAAATTCACAAAGAACACGTAGAGCTCAAAAAAATAAATGGTTTGCAGACTTTGTGTGTCCTTTAATTTCTTTGTGGTTATATTGTTTTTTTGAATTCTTATGAAAACCAAAACCCTCCGAAAAAACAAAATAAATGTTGTAACCCTCGGTTGTTCCAAAAATATTTATGATTCAGAAATATTAATGGGTCAGCTCAAAGCCAATAACATTCCGGTTGAACATGAAAGCAAAATAAACGATTCGAACATTGTAATTATTAACACCTGCGGATTTATTGAAAATGCCAAAAAAGAATCGGTTGATACCATTTTGCACTATGCAGAAGTAAAAAAAAAAGGGCTCATTGATAAACTTTATGTTACCGGATGCCTGAGTGAACGATATAAACCCGATCTTGAAAAGGAAATTCCCGAAGTAGATTCCTTTTTTGGAACAAAGGACCTTCCCCGTTTGCTCAAAACTCTTAAAGCTGATTACAAGCACGAACTCATTGGCGAAAGAATTCTTACCACTCCAAACCATTATGCATTTTTTAAAATTTCGGAAGGATGCGACCGGCCCTGTTCCTTCTGTGCAATTCCCATTATGAGGGGAAAGCATATCTCAGTTCCGGTTGAAAACCTGGTAAAACAGGCAAATTCATTGGCCAGGAACGGAGTAAAAGAGTTAATCCTGATAGCACAGGATTTAACTTATTACGGACTGGACATATATAAGGAAAGGAAATTATCAGAATTACTTCAAAAATTATCGGATGTGGAAGGTATTGAATGGATACGCCTTCATTATGCTTTTCCGGCAGGATTTCCAATAGATGTTCTTGAAGTTATGAAAGAAAGAAAAAACATTTGTAAATATTTAGACATTCCGCTCCAGCATATTTCCGACCGTTTGCTCAAAAGTATGCGAAGGGGAACCACCAGACAAAAAACTGTTGAATTAATTGAAACCATAAGAGAAAAAATTCCTGAAATTGCAATCCGCACCACACTTATTTCAGGTTATCCGGATGAAACGGATAAGGATTTTGATGAATTAAAAGAATGGGTAGAAAAAACAAAATTTGAACGCCTTGGGATTTTTACTTATTCGCATGAAGAAAATACCCATGCTTTCAATCTGGAGGATAATGTTGCCGAAGAAATAAAAAAACATAGGGCCGATGAAATAATGGAAATTCAAAGAAATATTTCATTTGAACTAAATCAAAAGAAAATTGGAAAAACATTTAAAGTTTTATTTGACAGAAAGGAAGGAAATTTTTTTGTAGGCCGCACAGAACATGATTCGCCTGAAGTGGACAATGAAGTTTTGGTGGATGCCAAAAAAAACTATGTTCGTTTGGGAGATTTTTCAAACGTAAAAATTAATTCTGCCGGAGATTTTGATTTATTCGGTGAGGTAAAATAAAATGGACAAAACATTTAAAGATATTTCAGAAACCCCGTTTTATCCAAAAATTATTTCTGATTATTTAAAAGGAAATCCTGCATTAATTCCTTTTTACAACTATCCACCGGTTTTATCCTCATTTAAAAATTCAATTGCTGATTTTGAAAAAACTAATTTCAAAAGAGATTTACTGGCCGATGTTTTGCTCCATCAGAATTCAGGAATAATAAAACAAAATGCAAAGAATCGGGGAGAAAAAGAATTTCAAAATCCCGAAACCAACATAAATTTAATCAGACAAAAAAATACTTTTACTGTTTGTACCGGCCATCAGCTTTGCCTTTTCACCGGACCACTTTTCTTTATCTATAAAATTATTTCAACCATCAATCTTTCGGAGGAACTCAAACTAAATTATCCCGAATTCAATTTTGTACCTGTTTTTTGGATGGCCTCTGAGGACCACGATTTTTAGGAAATAAACCATGTTCATCTTTTCGGAAAAAAATATGAATGGCAAATTCATACCAACGAATCAATTTCAGGAAATAAAAATCTTATCCCTGCAGGAAATATTTCCCCCTCATCGTTAAAAAAAATAATTGAAGAAATTAAACTGGTTTGCGGGGATTCGGAAAATGCCCAACAATTAATAAAAATATTTTCTGAAGCATATCTTGGAAACATAAATCTAGCGGATGCAACCAGGTTCCTCGTAAATACTCTTTTCGGAAAATATGGATTGGTGATTATAGACGGAAATGATAAAAGGCTGAAATCCAAATTCTTTGAAACCATGCTGGACGATATGGTGAACCAAACAAATTTTTCTTTGGTAAATTCAACTTGCAGGGAATTAATAAAATTATCTTATAAACCGCAAGTTAACCCCCGCGAAATAAATTTATTTTATATCCATGAACATTCCAGAATCAGAATTGAAAAGGAAGAGGGAATAAATTACCAGGAGATTATTAAAATTTTTCCTGAGCGGTTCAGTCCCAATGTGGTTCTCCGTCCACTTTACCAGCAATTAATTTTACCAAATATTGCTTATGTGGGGGGCCCAAATGAAATTGCTTATTGGTTTGAATACAAAAAAATGTTCGAATATCATAAGGTAAATTTTCCGGTTCTTATGGTAAGAGGTTCTGTTATGTGGGTGGATAAAAAATCCGGAGACCAAATGAAAAAACTCGGGATGAGCCCTGATAAGTTTTTTAGCGCCAAGGAAGAAATAGAAACGGACTATTTAAAGAATAACACACCGGTTGAAAATAATTTTGATATAGAAAAAGAAAATCTTAAAATTCTTTTCGATGGTATTTCGAAAAAGGCCGAAAAAACTGACTTATCGTTAATGCCGGCCGTAGAAGCTGAGTTACAACGTATGTTAAATTCACTTGAGCAGCTCGAAAAAAAATTCATAAAATCAGGAAAACAAAAAAATGAGGTTCAACTAAACCAGATTAAAAAACTGAAAGAAAAATTTTTTCCTGAAAATAAATTGCAGGAACGGTTCGAAAATTTTATTCCATACTATTTAAAATATGGTAATGATTTTTTTAACACGCTAAAGAAAGAATTGAATTGCCTTGATTTCCGTTTGCTCATTCTAAAGGAAGAAAACTAATCTTAAATTCAGAATCAAAGTAATTATCAATAGCGTTTATCCAGTTACCCCATTTAGACAAATAAAACAATCTTTTCCTACCCTCACCCTTTTTTCGCTGAAGGGATTAACTTTCAAGAGTAAGTGGGCTGGGCCCTTTCAGGGATCTTGGGTGCGGGAAGGAAGAAATTAAAATTAATGTCTAAAAGTTATTACCCAAAAACACAAAATCTTCCAACCTAATTTTTTCCTTTCAGAAAGTGCAGACAGAGCTGAAATAAAAATTTATTATTGCCAGCGAAACCAGTGAGGATAATTTTTTCAATCGTAAATTTAAGAAACAAAAAAGGCGTTCCGACTTTCGGAACGCCCTTCAGGAAGCAAAAGAAAACAAATTACTTTTTCTTTTTTGCAGGAGCTTTTTTCTTAGCAACCGGCTTCTTTGCAGCTTTCTTTTTTGCGGCCATAATAGTGTTGTTTTGAGTTCCATCGTTTGTGGGTGGAACCGTCCCACCGGAATTTTTAAATTGCATAAATTCCAAAAGCCATTTATTAAACTGCGTCAAAGTTGCGATAAAAAAAAAAGCAAAAAATGTTTTCCAAAATACTTTCTTAACAACTTTTTCAACAATTTATTTTTTTGAAAAAATATAATTACACATTCAATCAATTCTATCTTTGCTACGTTTTACATTAATCAGGGAGAAATAATTTTTATAATGACACAGGAAACAATTTTAATTTTCGATTTCGGTTCACAGTACACGCAACTTATTGCAAGAAGAATCCGCGAGATGAATGTATATTGCGAAATTCTTCCCTACTTTGAAATCCTGAATCTTTCCTCTGATAAAAAAAATATTAAAGGAATCATTTTTTCGGGAAGTCCTTTTTCTGTCCGCGATGCAGGTTCGCCAGCACCACCGCTCGAATTTATTCTAAAAAAATTTCCTCTCCTCGGAATTTGCTACGGTGCGCAGTACATAGCGCATAAATTTAAAGGCTTGGTTTCTCCATCCAAATTCAGGGAATACGGAAGAGCCAACCTTAACTCAATAGATTCTAAAAATCCGCTTTTAAAAAATTTAAAATCAAATTCCCAGGTCTGGATGTCGCACGGTGATACGATTGTTTCACTCCCAAAAAATTTTAAAATTATTGCCTGCACAAAAGATGTGAAAGTGGCTGGATTCAAAATTGAAAATGAAAACACTTACGGAATCCAGTTTCATCCGGAAGTATTTCACACAACCGAAGGCGGAAAAATTCTCCAAAACTTTGTTGTAGGAATTTGTGGTTGCAAACAAAGCTGGACACCCGATTCATTTGTGGAAACAACTGTGAAAGAATTAAAAAATAAAATCGGGAATGATAAAGTTGTGCTTGGATTATCAGGAGGAGTTGATTCCTCGGTAGCTGCCATGCTTCTGCATAAAGCCATCGGGAAAAACCTGTTTTGCATTTTTGTTGATAACGGGCTTTTGAGGAAAAATGAATTTGCAAAGGTGCTGGAATCTTATTTGAACATGGGGTTAAATGTAAAAGGTGTGGATGCAGGTAAAAAATTTTTCAAGGGATTGCAAAAAGTTTCTGATCCGGAGCAGAAAAGAAAAATAATCGGAAAAATATTCATTGATGTTTTTGATATTGAATCGCGAAAAATTAAAAATGTTAAATGGCTTGCGCAGGGAACAATTTACCCTGATGTGATTGAATCCAAATCGGTAAAAGGGCCTTCTGCCACTATAAAATCACACCACAATGTTGGTGGACTTCCAGAAAAAATGAAACTAAAAATTGTGGAGCCATTAAATACTCTATTTAAAGATGAAGTAAGGAAAGTTGGCAGGGCTTTAAAGATTCCGGATGTAATATTAAACCGCCACCCGTTCCCCGGACCGGGCCTTGCAATAAGAATTATCAGTGATGTAACGGAAGAAAAAGTGAAAATTGTTCAGGAGGTAGATTCCATTTTTGTAGAAGGGCTTAAAAAAGAAAAGTTATATGATTCGGTTTGGCAGGCTGCTGCCATTTTACTCCCGGTACAAAGTGTGGGAGTGATGGGTGATGAAAGAACATATCAAAACGTGGTTGCGCTCAGGGCTGTTTCTTCCACAGATGGAATGACTGCTGATTGGTGCCACCTGCCGCATAATTTTCTGGCAAAAATTTCGAATGAAATTATTAATAAAGTAAAGGGAGTGAACAGGGTTGTTTATGATATTAGCTCCAAACCCCCAGCAACCATTGAATGGGAATAAATTTTCTATTTAAACTCTCATGAAGAAAGAACATAAAATCATCACCCAAATTTTATTTTTTCTTTTTTATTTATTCGTTTGGCTTCCTTCCTCCTTTTCACAAAAACAGGAAGACGATTTTATCATTGAAAAAATTAACGGGGTAAAATATTATATTCATTCGGTTGAAAAGGGAAACACGCTTTTTTCCATTGCAAAAAAATATGAAATAGGAATTGATGAACTAAAGAAAAACAATCCTGAAGCAGCCAACGGATTGAGGATAGGGCAAACCCTGAAAATTCCTGTGAGCAAAGCCAATCCTAAAAACGGGAATAATTCAGAATCGGTTATACTGGGAAACTTTATTATTCACGAGGTTGCAGGAAAGGAAACCTTGTATTCCATTTCGAAAAAATATAATGTGAAGGTGAAGGATATTATCGATATTAATCCTGAAACTGCATCAAAAGATTTGTTTATCGGTCAGAAATTAAAAATTCCAATTCTTAAATCTCAGGATGTAAAGCCAAAGGATATTCTTCCGGCCGTAAAAGATTCCCTAATCAACCATATAGCCAAAAAAGGGGAAACCATTTTTTCCATTGCAAGGTTGTATGATGTGAATGTTGATTCATTGTACAGTTTTAATCCGGGAGCCAAAAATGAACTGAAAGAAAACCAGCTGGTACGAATTCCCAGGATGCGGTTGGATACCGAGGCAAAAATTCCTCACGATACAATAATGAAATCTGCCATTGTTTTAAAAGAGGATTACCACATTGCCTTACTTCTTCCATTTTATGTTCATATAAACGACAGTCTGGAAAAAAATTTAAAATTCAATGAAAAGCAAACCATTTTTAAGGAATCAGAAATTGCCCTATTATTTTACGAAGGAGCTCTTCTTGCCCTTGATTCTATTAAAAAATCGGGAGGCGGTATGCACCTTCATGTTTTTGATACGGCTGAGGACAGCCTGGCATTAGATCATTTATTGAAGGAGCCGGAATTAAAAAAAATGGATTTAATCATTGGTCCTTTTTACCAGTATCTTTTTAAAGAAGTTGCTTTATTTGCCAAGCAAAATCAAACAGCCGTGGTTTGTCCGGTACCGCAATCGGCAAAAATTCTGCTCGAAAACAGATTTGCAAGCAAAGTTTTTCCTTCCCCTCTGGTTCAGGCCGACCAGCTTGCCGAGTATGTAATTAATACTTGCAGAGATAAAAAAATTCTTGTTTTCGGAAGCACTGAAAAAACTGACATGAGGTTATGTCAATCTTTTATTCAAAAAGCCGGAGACCTGATTGAAAAACAGGGAAAGAATTTAAACGCCCTTGTAAATGATTTTTATTTTGCCGAAATAAATACAGATAAAGTAAAAGCACTCTTATCGGCCACTGATACAAATTATATTGTACTTCCCTCGCACAACCAGGTTTTTGTAAGCGATATGCTCACAAAATTAAATTCGATAACCGATAAATATAAATTTGTTGTTTTCGGCCTGGATAAAATTACCGAATTTGAAAACATTGACATTAATTATCTTCATAAACTGAATGTTCATGTGGCCTGTCCGGCAAACCTTGATTATGAAAATCCGAAAGTGCTAAAGTTTAATACAATATTCAGGGAAAAATATAAAACCGAGCCGGGGAAATATGGTTTTCTGGGATTCGATGTAACCTATTATTATTTATCCGCACTAAAGAAATACGGAAAAAATTTTTATGATTACCTTCCCGAATATAAATTGTCTTTATTAACCAATTCCTTTGATTTCATCAAAACCGGATTCGAAAGCGGTTGTGAAAACAAACATGTTTTTGTTCTAAAGTACGATAATTTCAGGATGGTAAAAATGAAGGATTGATGGGGTTTTGAATCTTTCAATAAATAATTACTTTGGCAAGATGTAAGATGTGAGATGTAAGATGTCAGATGTTAGATGGAAGATGGAAGGCGTCAGATGAATGATGAATGATGTAAAAAGTTTTTTGTTATTTGTGAGTTGTTTGTTTGGCTTCACAAGTCAAATGAAAGGTGGAAGATCTCAAGGAAATAGAGGAAATTATCTTGAAAGACTTATTTTAAATGTTTCTCTTTTGTTGTCCCATTTCAGAAAGCCGTAATAAACTCCAGGCTGCTCTTCTGAAAGATCAATAAAAAAATTATCTCCGGAATTAAATTTTTCTGATTTTATCTGTCTTCCAAGGGCATTATAAACCTCACATATTCCGGATAAATCCTTTCTCACAAAATTCAATTTGAAAATATTTTTTCCGGGGTTGGGGGAAAGGGAAAATATTTTTCCGTTGATATCATTTTTTTCTTCCATCTTCGATAAAAAAATATTTTCCAGAGTTACAACACTTCCATTTGAAGGGTTCCACAAACTTATATTTCCGGGTAAGGTGCAGGGAGGCTCTGATTCTGAATTTTGGCCAACGGCACTTACATTTTCTATTTTAATGGTCCTCACTTCTATCTTTTCTTTCGAAACACAAACCACATGGAAACCCGGCATTTTTTCCTGGTTGCGGGTCCAGTTATAAGCCGCACTGGGTGAAAAATAGGTGTACAAATCGCGCATGGGGGCACCCCAGCTTCCTTCCCCAATGTAAACAATTCCGGTTGAATCATTTCTGATAAATCCGTTATCACTTCCTGTGGCAGATGAAGTAACAATGGGCCAGGTAACCTTCATAATATGGGCATGTGCTTCTGAAACCAATCTGACATTATAATCCTGAAAAAGGGTGGCCCAGCAGGCAATCATGGTGGTATTGGGTGCATAGTTTGAATGAGGCACAAAGGGGTAATGATATTGAACAAATTTCCAATAGGGTTCATTGGCTCCACCTGAATTATTCTGCAAATCATTTTCAAGCCAGTTTTTCTGAGTAACATCACAATTAATTTCTGTATTCAATGTATATAACCGCAAAAGATTTCCTCCAATAGAAAGCGAAAAATAGGAATTGCTGTTTGGAATATCAAACATATTATAAACATCGGCTGATTCTTCATGATTACCGAACGTTGGAATGATGGGGAATAATTGTCCTTCGGGTGCCATGGTAAGCTGCCAGTCGGCAAGCCAATCTGCCCAATCGGAATTGGTGGATGCAACCAAGGGAGGAATAGAATAAACGAAATCACCGCTGAAAGAAATAAATGAAGGCCTTATTTTTGCAACAAGTTTATTTGCATCCTGCCTTCTGGGCCTGCACTGTGCATATTCAAACTCGGTAAAAAAACCTGTCCGGCTATCACCCCCCGCAATAAAGGTAATTGGTTTGTTTGCATCATCGGGCAAGGTTTTAAAACTCATTCTGCTGCTGGTTTGCAAATCATCTTTTACAACAAAATAATAGTATGTATCCGGCAACAGGCCGGTGAGCCTTACAAATCGCTGGTTTAAACCTTTAAAATTAATTTCGGTACGGTCCACAGGTTGATTGGTTGGATAGCTTTGGTAGTTGGTTCCATTATCAGTGGTCCCGTAATATACTTTTGCGTTGGTAGAAATTCCGTTATCGCTCCATCCAATTACAATGGTTGTGGAAGGATCATCCCTATAAGAAAGGCGATAATACTGGGTTCCTGCATTTGATAGTAATGGAAAAAATGCAATAATAATTATCGGTGAAAGGAGGGGTTTCATATTTAAAATTTAATTTCTCTTATTTATAGCAAATATCATTGCTGAAGAAATAATACACATTACCACAGCGCTAAGGATAAGGGCATTGTTTTTTTGTGAAATTCCAATTAAGAAATCGCCAATAAACATTACTAAAAAGAAAATATAGGCAATTGTAAGCATAGGGCTTGATTTTTTATATGTCGCAAAAACAAAGATAAAACCAAGGGCAAATTGCCGGGAGGCCCACATATAAAATAAATAATAAACTCCATTAGCGCTAAGATCCACGGTTTCTAAAACCGATTGGGGTGAAAAACAAATTAAAAAACTTACCATAATTTCAAGGCAACCAAAAAGCAGGGATACAATAAGTATCCATTTTGGTAAAGGTTTTTGTTCTTCTTTCATAATTAATTTTTGTGTTTATTTAGAGCTTGTTTAAATTTATTTCATAAAATTAATTATCGGGTATTTTTGAGCGAAACAAGGCGGATTTTGCAGCCATAGTGGGTTAACTATGGCGAAAAATCCAACGAAGTTGCAGCCAAAAAGACCCATAAGATTGAAATGAAATAAATTTTAAACACGCTCTTATATTATTTCAACATAGCCAAAACATCTCCGTCCACTTTATTAATCTGTTTAATATAATGTAACAGATGGTTTGAAAATTTTTCAAGCCCATCCCCATCCTGGCAATTAATCATTAAATCAAGAAATTCATCTTTCCCGCAATTACCCAGTCCGGCTTTAAAATGAGCTTTTGATTTACCAAGGATATATTTAAGAGGAAAAATATCGGCCATTGAAAGATCAATTAGAATGTCGAATTGTTCGTGGATAAAATTTAGGGCAGCGGTTGAATTAGGAATAAGGTTCCAGGCCAGTTCATTTTTCATAAAAAAATCCTGTCCGAGTTTTGGATTAAGAAAAGAAGGTTTTTGTTTATCATTTACAAAACCCAGAATTTTTATTTCTTTAACTCCTTCCTTTTTTAAGAGCAGAACAAACCTTGACACAAGTCGAAAATTCTCTTCGGAATCGGCCATAAATATAACTCCAATGGTATTTACTGCATCAATGTTATTAAATATAACATGCCTCTTAATTCCGGAGTACTCCCTTCGAAAAAAATAATTTCCGAAAAATAATTGCAGAAAATTAATAATATTCATTTTGTTAAATTATTGATATCATCAATATCCTTAGGCCGATTGATTACACCTTTTGATCTTATTAAATCGTTAATATGGATTGTTTTAACTTTAATATCACCATCTTCAAATTCCATTGCCTTAGCAAAACATTCTTCAAAATCCAGTCCTTTAACTTTTACCAAAATGTCAATGCAAACCGGTGGTACCCCAAACGAAAAAACATCCCATTGCGGATGTTGTAAAAAATTTTTCTCAGTCATATCAAAAACAGGCATTTTAAATTGCTTAAAAGCACGTACAAGATTTTTATAGTTTTCCGGGCTTCTTTTTACCCAGATATCCATGTCGCCTGTGGTTCTGGCATAACCGTGAAAAATTACCGAATAACCTCCAATTAAAAGATATTCCACTTCACATTTATTCAAGGCGAAAATAAAATCCCGAAAATCCTGATAAAAAATATTACCCATTACTATTTTCTCTTACTGAAAAAACTTTTTTGTCCATTTTAGGCTCCCCTGTTCCAACCAAACGATATGCAATAGTATTTAGGAAAATGGCTATTCTAAACCTTTCTTTCCATGAAAGGGATTTATAAAAATGAGAATGTTTTGAAGCATTCTCAAAAGTTTGACCCCTGAACTTGGTTTTGTCTAACCTGTACATTTATCCAATTAATTTAACAAATTCTTCCTCTCCAATTATTTTCACTCCCAGATTTTCGGCCTTTTTCTTTTTTTCAGGTCCCATTCCCTCCCCTGCAAGTAAAAAACTTGTTTTTCCGGATACCGAACCAACACATTTTCCACCGTTTTGTTCAATTTTGTTTTTCAATTCATCACGTGAAAAATTTGCAAATACACCCGAAACTACAAAACTATATCCTTTTAGCTTATCCGTTACATTTTTTAGTTTATCTTCCGAAAGTTCTAACTGAAGGCCTGCACTTTTAAGCCGGTTAATCAATATTTTATTTTGTTCATTTCTAAAATATCCGGCCACGCTCTTTGCAATAATTTCTCCTATTTCACCCACTTCGGTAAGCTGGGTCTCATTGGCTTCCATCAATGCATCAAAATTTTTAAAATAATTAGCTAGCTTTTTTGCAACCGTTTCGCCCACATGCCTAATTCCAAGTGCAAATAAAACACGTTCGAACGGAACTATTTTTGAATCTTCAATACCTTTTAAAAGATTCAGTGCCGATCTTTCTGCCATTCTATCAAGATTCAGAATCTTTTCCTTTTCAAGATGATAAATATCGGCAACATTTTTTATTAACCCACTGGTATAAAGAAGATCTACTGTTTCTTCTCCCAAATTATCAATATCCATGGCTTTCCTGCTGGCAAAATGGGAAATCTTTCCTTTAATTTGAGTAGGACAGCCATTTTCATTCACACAGTAATGATTGGCCTCCTCTTCGCTCCTCAAAAGTGGGGAGCCGCATTCAGGACAGTTTAAAATAAAATTAATTTTTAACGAACCGGGCAATCTTTTAAGTTTATCAACCCCGGTAATTTTTGGAATTATCTCTCCACCTTTTTCAACGAAAACGGTATCGTTTTCATACAGGTCAAGTTTTTCAATCTGATCGGCATTGTAAAGTGAGGCCCTTTTAACCACGGTGCCGGCAAGGAGAACAGGTTTTAAATTTGCCACGGGTGTGATAGCCCCCGTACGACCCACCTGGAAAGTTATTTTTTCCAGTATTGTTATACCCTGCTCCGCTTTGTATTTGTAAGCAATGGCCCATCGGGGAGATTTGGAGGTAACTCCAAGCTGTTCCTGTTGACTGTAAGAATTTACTTTTATAACAACCCCGTCAATATCAAAAGGTAATTGAAATCGATGCTTTTCCCAGTAATCAATAAATGTAAAAATTCCGTCAATGCTTTTAAATTTAGCAATATAATTTTTTTCGGGATCCGGGATCTTGAAGCCCCATTCCATGGCCTTCATCATGGTTTCGTAATGGGTGTCGGAGGGTAGATTTTCCCCTGCCAGGGAATAAAGAAAACTGTCGAGCCCCCGTTTAGCCACCACAGAGGAATCCTGCATTTTTAATGTCCCGGAAGTTGTGTTTCGGGGATTGGCAAGAACAGCCTCCCCTGCTTCAATTTTTTCTCTGTTTAATTTTTCAAATGAACCTCGGGGCATAAAAATTTCGCCTCTTATTTCGAAATCATCCGGAAAATCACCTCTGAGCTTAAGCGGAATGCTCCGAATGGTTTTCACATTTTGGGTAATGTCGTCCCCTTTTTCTCCATCCCCCCTGGTAACAGCCCTATTAAATATTCCATTCTTGTAATGAATTGATATTGCTACCCCATCATACTTCAATTCGCAAACATATTCAAGCCGAGAATTTATTAATTTATGAATCCTTGTTTCAAATTCCATAATTTCTTCTCTCGAATAACTATTCGCCAGCGACATCATGGGAAACCTGTGAAAAACCGTTTCGAAACTTTTTGTTATCTCCCCTCCCACTCTTTTTGTGGGTGAATTCGGACTGCCTAACTCCGGAAATTTATCCTCCAGCACCTGAAGTTCCTTCAGCATTTTATCAAATTCGAAGTCTGATATTTCCGGTTGACTTTTTACATAATATAGATGATTGTGCCTATGGAGCTCAGCAGTTAAATATTCAATTTTAATTTTTGCCTCTTCAGTAGTCATTTTTATTTTCCGGTTTGTCAGTTCCTTCTACTTTATCTTTTCCATTTTCTTTTTCATTTTTATCCCACCATTCTTTTATTTTTTTTCTCCTTTCCTCTTTTTCCCTTTGATACTCTTTCCGCTCTTCTTCTAATTTTTTTCTCCTGAATATTGTTTTAAACAAATATCCTAAAAATATTTTCAATTTAAAAGAATAATAGGGAGCCGAAATTTTCTGGCGGATATCCGTTGGTGCAAAGGCATTCCTGAAACCAATGCCACCCCCGATGCCAAGCCAGGGAATAAAACGATATTCAAGATCCACACCTATGGTTGAGAGTAAAGTAGAATCTGATTTAATTTTTCCGGGATTATTAAAATGGGCTGATACGGTATCAATATCCCCTTTGGCCTTTCCAAAAGAAAACGGTAAAGCAACCTCCCACCTGAAGTCTTTATATAAAACATAATCGAAAAAAAAGTTGTAATATTCAAAACTAAGTTTCCTCTTAATTGTGTCTAAATCATTAAACATTGGTGAAAGTTCAATGGGGTGATCCAGCTTATAGCTTCCAAATCCAATTCTGGCTTTTTTCCCTATTTCAAAGCCAATTTTAATTCCTTTAAATTTTACTTTTTCATTAAGCAAAAATGAATTGTAACTCACCAAACTCAACAAAGGGGTGAGACTGGTTCCGAAAAACCAGGTATT
>JAHEZO010000072.1 GCA_023250995.1 Flavobacteriales bacterium
TCTAACGGATCGAACGGTTCCGCAGGAGCAACGGGGGCCACTGGCCCAACAGGAAGCAATGGTTCCAATGGATCGAACGGTTCCGCAGGGGCCACGGGTGCTACAGGTCCAACAGGGAATAATGGTTCTAACGGGTCGAATGGTTCTGCAGGTGCCACAGGAGCTACCGGCCCTACTGGAATATTATCCAACGGAAGTGCAGCCGGCAACACACCCTACTGGAACGGCTCATCCTGGGTTACCAACAGCAGCAATATTTTTAATAACGGTGGAAATGTGGGAATCGGAACTTCTACTCCTTTATCCCAGCTTCATGTAACATCTTCACTTAATTCAATTGTAGGACAAACCATCCAGGGAGCTTCCTCCCAATCAGCCGATTTGCTTCAATTTACAAATAGTTCAAATACCCTTCTTTCAAAATTTTCTTTTAATGGGGGATTGAGGATTCCACAGGGAAGTTTTTCCGATATGGGAATTTCATTCCTTGGTGATGAACAAACCGGGTTATACTGGGGTGGGGTGGGAAGTTTGAGAGTTTCCTCCGCAGGCAACCGAATTGCAGAATTTGGGGCGGATGGAACCCTTGCTGTTTATGCCACTGATAATACCAGTGCAAATTATGCATTAAAAATATTTGACAATTCGAGCATTAATATTTTTGCAGTAAGGGATGATGGGTACATTGGGATAGGAACAAGTTCACCCAATGCTAAATTGGAAATTGCTTCAGATGGTTCACTGTTGGGAGGTTTAAGAATTTCTGCCTCTACTCCCGCAACTGTAGGAGCATCCATTTATTTAGCCGGTGCCTCAAAAAGCTGGGTAATTGCAGCCACAAATAACTCTGCCGGTGCCGGTGCAAACAAACTTTTATTCAGAGATTATTCTTCTGCAGCAGACAGAATGGTGCTGGATGGTTCAGGAAACCTCGGCATCGGGTCAACCTCTCCGTCCCAAAAAATTGATGTGGCCGGAAATGTTCAATTCAGTGGCGCATTAATGCCAAACAGTTCAGCAGGAACTTCCGGACAGGTTCTTACCTCTGCCGGTGCGGGTTCTCCCCCAACATGGGCATCTCTGGTTGGAGCCACAGGCGCTACCGGAGCTACGGGAGATATGGGAGTTACTGGGGAAACTGGTCCAACCGGAAGCAATGGCACCAATGGATCGAACGGTTCTGCGGGAGCTACAGGAGCAACCGGCCCAACCGGAAGTAATGGTTCTAACGGATCGAACGGTTCTGCGGGGGCTACAGGAGCAACCGGCCCAACCGGAAGCAATGGCACCAATGGATCGAACGGCTCAGCGGGAGCAACAGGAGTAACCGGTCCAACAGGATTACTTTCTAACGGAAGTTCAGCGGGAAATACGCCTTATTGGAATGGCTCTTCGTGGATAACCAACAGCAGCAATATTTTTAATAATGGGGGTAATGTAGGTATCGGCTCAACCTCTCCTACTTCTAAATTGGACTTAAAGGGAAGTTCGGATGCTACCCAATTAATTGTTCAGGCCCATTCTACCCAAAGCAATACTAACCCTTTGATAAAACTTCAAAGTTCGGCTGGGGCTGACCTGTTGTCAGTTCACAGTGATAATTTCAGAAATATTTTTTTGGGAGTTGATGCCGGAAAGGTAAATGATTTTAATGGCGGAGGGTCATCAAATACATTTTTAGGTTATCAGTCGGGCTTAAATAACAGTACTGGGGGAATAAATACTGCCGTAGGAATGTGGGCTTTAAAGGCAAATACAATTGGAAATAGAAATACAGCTTTGGGTTTTGATGCCTTATATAGTAATACCACGGCCAGCTATAACACTGCATTGGGATCCGGGGCTTTGTTTACCCAATCATATAATAATGGAGGAATTGAATGGCCAAGTTATAATGTTGCTGTTGGGTACTCTACACTATCTGTTAATCAACCAACTGCTACAACCAATGGAATTGGAAATTCTGCATTAGGCGTGTTTTGCCTTAATAGTAATTCGACAGGAAAATATAATTCTGCATTTGGGTATTATTCCCTTAATGGCAATACCATTGGAAATTATAATACAAGTGGTGGTTATTACTCTCTTTCGGGCAATATTTCCGGCAACAACAATACTGCCTTGGGATATAATTCCCTTATCACCAATCAAACAGGTAATGATAACACTGCTGTAGGTTATAATGCCGGGCCCAGTGTATCGGGTGTAAGCAATACCACGGCAATTGGTACCGGGTCCTTTACCTATTCGGATAATATGGCAAGGGTGGGTAATTCTTCGGTTACAAGTATTGGAGGCCAGGTGGGTTGGACAACTCTTTCTGATTCAAGAGTGAAAACGGATATTCAGGAAAATGTTTCGGGATTGGATTTTATTAAACTTTTAAGGCCCGTAACCTATAATTATGACATTGACAAGGAATATGAACTTCTTGGAAAAAAGGATAATTCTAATTTGGAAAAAAAATATGATATTGAAAAAATCCGCTTTAGCGGTTTTATTGCCCAGGAAGTTGAAGAAGCTTCAAGGAAAAGTGGATATAATTTCAGCGGGGTGGATAAAAACGGTGCATTATGGGGTTTGAGGTATAGCGAATTCACCGTCCCTCTTGTAAAGGCTGTGCAGGAACTTAGGACACAAATAATTGAGCAGCAAAAAATTATTGATGCCCAGGCAAAAGAACTAGGGACTGTAAGGGCGAACAATGTCTCTCTCTCTTCAAAAAATGAGGCCTTTAATATTCGACTTAAAAAAATTGAAGAGCTACTAAATATTAAGGCGGAAAAATAATTTCAGCGGCCAAAAATTTTATTGCGTTAATTTTGCCGCTCATTTTAAAGGGTGGAAAAATACCGGAATTTTTTACTTTCTCTTCTCAGCGGACTTTTATTTGGCCTCGCCTGGCCTTGTTCCGGTGGATTTTCGTTTTTGTTGTTTTTTGCCTTTATCCCATTGTTATTTATCGAAGATAGTTTTTCAAGGAAAGAAAAAAAAGGCTCCTTCAGTTTTCTTTGCTACTCCTATTTGGCTTTTTTCTTATGGAACGCGATTACCACCTGGTGGATATATTATTCTACCCTTTTTGGAATGATTGGGGCTGTGGTTATCAACTCCCTTTTCATGACTACCGTTTTTTACTTTTTTCACTTAACCAGGAATAAACTTGGTAACCGGCAGGGATATGCATCCTTAATTGTTTACTGGATTGCCTGGGAATGGTGGCATATGCAATGGGAATTGAGCTGGCCCTGGCTTACCCTTGGAAATGGATTTGCAAATTATTATAAATGGATCCAGTGGTATGAATACACAGGGGTTTTTGGAGGGTCGCTCTGGGTACTGGTAATAAATCTCCTTATTTATAAATTAATAAAAACCAATAATAGCCCGTTAAGGTTGTTTAAAATTACATCTATTGGATTCCTTCTCCTCATTCCCCTCCTGGTTTCATTTCTGATTTATAAAAATTATGAAGAAAAAGAAAACCCCGTTAATGTAGTGGTTGTGCAGCCAAATGTTGATCCCTACAACGTAAAGTTCAACGCCTCCCCGGTTGAAATTCTGGATAAAATGTTTTCACTTGCAAAGCCATACCTCGATTCTTCCTCGCAATACCTGGTATTTCCCGAAACCGCCCTTACCGAAAATGTCTGGGAAAATGAAATTGACAGTTCCGGAACGGTCCTGTTTATTAATAATTTTCTCAAAGAATATCCGGCCCTGAAAATTGTAACCGGAGCATCTACTTATTATGCATTTTCCCCTTCCGAAAAACTTTCTGTTTCAGCCCGCAAGTTCAAAAATCAGGAAGGTTTTTATGATGCCTTTAATTCTGCCTTGCAAATTGAACCGGGTAGAGGGGTTCAGGTCTATCATAAATCCAAACTCGTGGTTGGGGTCGAAAAAATTCCTTATCCTTTACTTTTTAAACCCCTTGAAAACTTTGCAATTAATTTAGGAGGTACCTCGGGAAGTTTGGGTACACAACAGGAAAGAAGTGTTTTTGGATTACAAGTAAATGAGAAGGAAGCCATAGTAGCACCTGTTATTTGCTATGAATCAATTTATGGAGAATATGTAACAGATTATGTTAAAAAGGGAGCCAACGTTATTTTTATTTTAACCAATGACGGTTGGTGGGAAAACACACCCGGGCACAAACAGCATCTTGCTTATGCGCGGCTCAGGGCCATCGAAACCCGCAGGAGCATTGCACGTTCGGCTAACACCGGAATATCTTGTTTTATTAATCAGCGGGGCGATATTTTCCAGCCAACGCAGTGGTGGGAGGAAGCAGTAATTACACAAAAAATTAATCTCAACCGGTCGGTTACTTTTTATGTAAAGTACGGTGATTTCATTGCAAGAATATCTGTAATTGTTACCATTTTTCTTTTTTTATGGACCATTATCCGTTTTATTAAAAACCGTTTTCACCATTCATGAAAACAGGAATTTTGCTCATAAATCTGGGAACTCCGGACAGTGCCTCTGAAAAAGATGTTAAAAAATACCTGAAACAATTTCTTAACGACCCCTATGTCATTGACATCAATCCGGTATTAAGATTTTTTTTAGTGAATTTTTTTATTGTTCCTTTCAGGGCTCCGAAATCAGCTGCTTTATATAAAAAAATCTGGTCTGCCTTTGGCGAATCCCCCCTCCTATTTCACACACAAAATTTGGCTAAAAAACTACAACAATCACTGGGAAAAGAAATGCCTGTTGAATTTGGGATGCGTTACCAATCGCCAGATATTTATTCTGCATTTAAAAAATTAATTAATTCCGGTGTTGAAAAAATAATCGCTATTCCACTTTATCCCCAATATGCCAGCTCTTCCACCGGTTCTTCTATTATTAAACTGAAAAAAATTATGGATAAAGAAAAATTCTACAATGTTAAAATTGTTGAACATTTTTACCGGGATGAAAATTTTGTAAATGCCTGGACAGAGATCGCAAAAAAATATTTTTTTACAACCGGGGAGGGAAATAAGGGCGGAGCGATTGATTTTTTTCTCTTCAGTTACCATGGCTTACCCGAAAGACAAATTTTTAAGGAATGTAAAAAAAGGGGTGGAACCTGCAATAAAATTAGTGATTGCGAGGTTAAAATGCATGAGAAAACCGGTTCTGGAGTTGGCAACCCGGTTAATTATTGTTACCGTGCTTCCTGTTTTGAAACAACCAGGCAATTGGTTAAAGTTCTCAGGATCCAAGAAGGAAAATATGTAACTTCATTTCAATCCCGGTTAAATGATAAATGGTTAAAACCTTATTCAGATAAAGTGGTGGAAGAAAAAGCAAAAGATGGAGTAAAAAAAATGTTGGTATTCTCCCCTGCTTTTGTGGCCGATTGCCTTGAAACTATTTACGAAATTGGGGTGGAATACCGGGAAATTTTTATTAAAAACGGTGGAAAAGAATTGGTGCTGGTTGATAGTTTAAATGACTCGGACGGCTGGGTGGAGGGTTTAAAAAAAATCATTATAAATTCTGATGAAATTTCAAACACCATTTTATGAAAACCTTGTATTTAATCAGGCATGCCAAATCGGACCGGGGAAATCAATTTATTAAAGACATTGACCGCCCTTTGAGTGAAAGGGGTTATAAGGATGCATATTTTATGAGTGAATTAATGAAACGGGAAGGATGTATCCCTGATATTTTAATTTCAAGTCCGGCAGTGAGGGCCTATTCCACCGCTTTAATTTTTTTAAAAACTTTCGGGTGGAGTGAAAAAAGATTGAAAATAAATGAAATGCTATATGCGGAAACTATAGAGATTTATCTTGCCGAATTTAAGGCAACGGCAAATAATTTCGGTTCCGTGATGGTTTTCGCCCACAATCCTACCATTGCAGATGTTTCAAATATTTTTTGTCACGATTCAATTCAGGAGTTCCCAACCTGTGCCATTAATTGCCTTGAATTTGAGGTTGAAAGCTGGGGGGAAATTTCCCCCGGTAAGGGGAAACAGCGGTTTTTCGATTTTCCCAAAAACCATGAAAAATAAAAAACATTTACCGAATTTGTTGCTTCCAATTTCATTCACTTTTAATTCCATTTTTGGAAACGTTTTCAGGTAATGTTCCTGCTTTTTTTTGTTTGTAAAAATTAATTTTGTCAGTTTAAGATTATACCTATTTTTGCACCCGAATTAAAAAAAACTTTACTTACATTTATATCTGAAACTGCAGTGTTTGAAGGAATTATCAAAAAAAATTTAAAGCAGTGTTTTTTTCTTTTATTTTTTTCCTCATCTGCCATTGCTTTGGCCGAAGAACCTTCAGTGCCGGTTTCCGAAAAAAAATTCAATGCCGGTGAACTGATAATGCATCATATCGGAGATGCCCACGATTGGCATATTCTTGATATAGGCGAACATCCGGTTTCACTTCCATTACCGGTGATTATTTATTCCTCCGAACGGGGATTGGATATTTTCCTGTCCTCCTCATTTCATCATGGAGAAAAAACCTACAAAGGTTACAAGCTTGAACATAATCATATTGTTGCCGTTAATGAAACCGGAGAAATGGAAGCCGCAGAGGCCAAAACAAACGAAGAACTTACCGCATCTCTTTGGGATTTTTCAATTACTAAAAATGTTTTCGCACTTTTTTTTAGCATCGCCTTAATACTTTGGATATTTCTTTCGGCAGCCAAGAAATACAAAACTAATCCCGGGGAAGCCCCCAGGGGATTGCAATCGGCCATTGAGCCACTGATTGTTTTTGTAAGGGATGATATTGCCAAATCAGCCATCGGAAAGCATAAGTATGAAAAATTTATGCCCTTCCTCCTCACGGTTTTTTTCTTTATCCTAATAAACAATTTACTTGGTTTAATCCCAATCATTCCCGGAGGGGCAAACCTTACAGGCAACATTGCGGTTACCCTTACCCTGGCCATCATCACCTTTTTAATAACCACTTTTATTGGCAACAAACATTACTGGAGGCACGTTTTTGCAATGCCCGGTGTCCCAATGGCAGTTTTAATAATTCTGACTCCAATCGAAATTCTCGGAGTTTTTCTGAAGCCATTTGTTTTAATGATCCGGTTATTTGCCAACATTACGGCAGGCCATATTATTGCTCTTTCTTTTTTCAGTCTTATATTTATTTTTGGAGAAATGCACCCGGCTGCAGGATTGGGTGCTTCGGTGCTATCCATCGCCTTTACAGTTTTTATGGGGTTGCTTGAATTGCTTGTTGCCTTTTTACAAGCTTATGTTTTTACTTTATTATCAGCCATGTATTTTGGGATGGCAACAGAGGAAGCACATCACTAGGAAATTTAATTTTTTTAATTTTTATATATATTAATTTGTTTAACAACTTAAATCAAACACAATGGCTTTAACAATGGTTTTATTAGATGCAGCCGTATCTGGCGGAAATATCGGAATTGGTTACGGGGTTGCGGCCCTGGGAGCAGGAGTTGCCGCTCTTGGAGCAGGAGTTGGAATTGGAAAAATCGGGGGTGATGCCGTTCAGGCAATGGCAAGGCAACCCGAAATTGCAAATGACCTTAGGGCGAATATGATTTTAACAGCCGCTCTGGTTGAAGGGGCTGCATTTTTTGCCATGGTAATTGGCCTGCTTGTTATTTTCTTAAAATAATAAGCGAAAATTGAATTTGCTTCGTTGCAAAAATAATGGGCAATTCGTTTTCTTTATTTGAGTTTTTTATTTTTTAAAATCTTTTCAATCCGTTAACATAAGTTATGGAATTAGTCAAACCGGCCATTGGCCTGATGTTTTGGATGCTGGTTTCTTTTGGAATAATTTTATTTATTCTAAAGAAATTCGCATGGAAACCAATCCTCTCCGCTCTTAAATCAAGGGAAGAATCCATTCAGAAAGCACTTGATGATGCTTCATCGGCCCGCCTCGAAATGGCCAATTTTAAGAATGAAAGCGAACGCATTATCAATCAGGCAAAAATTGAAAGGGATAACATTATCAAGGAAGCAAGGGATGCAAAAGATTCCATTGTTTCAGAAGCAAAAACAAAAGCTAAAGAAGAAGCTGAAAAAATAATGAGGGCCGCCAGGGAAAGCATTAACAACGAAAAAATGGCCGCCATTACCGAACTTAAAAATCAGGTTGCCGGACTTTCCATTACCATTGCCGAAAAAATTATTAAGGAAGAACTTTCCTCCGGGGAAAAGCACAAAACCCTTATCCATACTTTTTTGGATGAGGTAAAGTTGAATTAGGAAGGATTTATTTTTATGACGGGAACAAAACTTGCCAGCCGCTATTCCAGATCTCTCCTTCTTCTAGCAATAGAAAGGGGCGAGTTGGATCAGGTTTTTGCCGACATGAAACTGATTTCAAAAACGTGCCGCGAAAACAAGGATCTTTCAGTTTTGCTTCGTAGCCCTATCATCAAAACGGATAAAAAAAAAGCCATTCTTCGCGAAATTTTCGAAAATAAAATCTCCAAAACTTCAATGGCTTTTGTTGAAATTATCACGGGAAAAAGAAGAGAATATTTTCTTGAAAAAATTGCGGAGGAATTTACCAGTCAGTATAAAGAAAACAATAAAATTACCACTGCAATTTTTACCAGCCCCATTAAAATTGATTCAAATGCCAGGGAAAAAATAATGCATTTCATTCAAAACCATTCAAAACAGGAAGTTGATTTAATTGAAAAACTGGATGAAAAATTAATCGGAGGATTCATTTTGAGAATTGGAGATACCCAGTTTGATGCCAGCATTCAGCGCAAATTAAATGACCTGAAAAAAAGTTTCAGTAAAAATCCTTATGTAAAAGATTTTTAAAAAATTGTAAATCTTAATCTATGGCCGAAGTAAAACCCGCAGAAGTATCTGCAATTTTAAGACAACAACTTGCCGGATTTAAATCTGCAGCAGAACTAGAGGAAGTTGGAACCGTACTCCAGGTAGGAGATGGTATTGCCCGTATTTATGGTCTTTCAAATGTTCAGTCGGGTGAATTGATTGAATTCGAAACCGGACTTCAGGGCATCGTGTTAAACCTTGAGGAAGACAATGTGGGTGCCGTTCTCTTAGGCCCCTCCCACAATATCAGGGAAGGAGCAACCGTGAAAAGAACTCGAAAAATCGCCTCTCTTAAAGTTGGTTTTGGAATGTTGGGCAGGGTAGTGGATACCCTCGGAAACCCCATTGACGGGAAAGGCCCCATTACCGGAGAATTGTTTGAAATGCCACTGGAGCGAAAAGCCCCGGGCGTAATTTTCCGCCAACCCGTGAATGAGCCACTTCAAACGGGAATTAAAGCAATTGATGCCATGATTCCCATTGGGAGAGGACAGAGGGAGCTAATCATTGGCGACAGGCAAACCGGAAAATCTACCGTTGCCATTGATACCATCATTAACCAAAAGGAATTTTTTGAATCAGGTAAACCGGTTTATTGCATTTATGTAGCCATTGGACAAAAAGGTTCCACTGTGGCTCAAACCATGAAAACCCTGGAGGAAAACGGAGCAATGCCTTACACAGTAATTGTAACGGCAACAGCTTCCGATCCGGCACCAATGCAATTTTATGCGCCTTTTGCAGGTGCTGCCATTGGAGAATATTTCAGAGATCTCGGTAACCCGGCTTTAATTGTTTATGATGACCTTTCAAAACAAGCGGTGGCTTATCGTGAGGTTTCTCTCCTTCTTCGCAGGCCGCCAGGGCGCGAGGCATATCCGGGTGATGTGTTTTATCTCCACTCCAGATTACTTGAAAGAGCGGCTAAAGTAAATCAAACAGACGAAATTGCCAGAAAAATGAATGACCTCCCTCAATCCATAAAACATCTGGTAAAGGGCGGTGGGTCTTTGACTGCTCTCCCAATTATAGAAACACAGGCCGGTGACGTTTCAGCCTATATTCCCACCAATGTTATTTCGATTACTGACGGTCAGATTTTTCTGGAATCAAACCTTTTCCTTTCAGGAGTAAGGCCGGCAATCAACGTGGGTATTTCTGTGTCGAGGGTGGGAGGAAATGCACAGGTAAAATCCATGAAAAAAGTTGCAGGAACCCTAAAACTCGATCAGGCTCAATATCGCGAACTGGAAGCTTTCGCAAAATTCGGTTCTGACCTCGATGCAGCCACTAAGGCCGTTCTTGATAAAGGGATCAGAAATGTTGAAATCCTCAAGCAAAATCTTAATTCACCCATGACGGTGGAAAAACAAATTTCAATTATTTATTGCGGTACTAAGGGTTTGCTTCAAAAGGTTCCGGTTAAAAAAATTAAGGAATTTGAAAAGGAATTCATTGGTCTTCTCGAGGTTCAGCATAAAGATACTTTACAATCACTGAAATCGGGAAAGATTTCGGATGCTGAAACCAAAGTATTGGAAAAAGTTTGCACTGAACTCGTTCTGAAATACGAAAAATAATGCCTAATTTAAAAGAAGTCCGCGTTCGTATTACATCGGTAAACTCCACCAAGCAGATAACTTCTGCAATGAAAATGGTTTCGGCCGCAAAGTTTAAAAAGGCCCAAAATGCTATTGTGCAAATGCGTCCTTATGCGGGCAAGCTCCGCTCAATTCTTGAAAACCTGAGTGCCGGCCTGGACTCCTCCGAAGGGGTTTATTCGGCTAACAGGAACATTAAAAATGTACTTATTGTTGCCTTTACTTCTAATCGCGGACTTTGTGGTGCTTTTAATTCTAATGTGATAAAAGAATCCAAAACCATTGCTCAAAAACATAAGAATTCAGGATCGAACGTTACTGTAATTTGTGCCGGAAAAAAAGCCTATGATTTTTTCAGGAAAACAGAATACAATATTAAAGGAGCCAACCTCCCCAGGAATTTTAATCATTTGTATGATAAAATAAGTTTTGAGCAAACTTCTGCAGAGGCCGAGAAAATTATGAAAGCTTTTACCGATAAACAGTTTGATAAGGTTTATCTTGTTTACAATGCATTTAAAAATGCCGCAGTTCAGGTTCTCACATCTGAGCAGTTTTTGCCTGTAAAACCCACTCCTGCGGCTGTCAAGGTTTCGGGAGTAGCTAATCAGGAAAAACTCAGCGGGGATTATATTTTCGAACCAGCCAAAGAGGATTTAGTTCAGGAACTAATTCCAAAATCGCTTAAAACACAATTCTTTAAAGCCCTGCTCGACTCCCACGCTTCGGAACATGGAGCCCGGATGACCGCCATGCATAAGGCCACCGATAATGCCACCGAAATGCTTAAAGAACTCCGGCTTTCTTACAACAAAGCCCGCCAGGCCGCAATCACCAAAGAAATTCTTGAAATTGTTGGCGGAGCTGAAGCCCTGAAAGGTTAATCCTTCCGAATTATTGAATTATTATTATTTTCACAATGCCTTTCGTGCTGTTCCCGGCAGGGCGCAAAAAATTCAAACCCTTTGATTGGAATTTTTCCAATGAGTTTTAAGAACAATTACCTTAAATTATTCGCTGCCATTTTTCTGCTGGCCTCAGCTTATTTTGTAAACTCCAGCCGAATTTTCGAAACCGGGTCAGATTCTCAGGTAAGGAAATTTGAACTAACACTCCACCAAAAGGAAGAAAAACTCGAAAAAGAAATTTTATTACTATTAAAAAAATCCGATCAGTATAGTTATGAAAATTTATTCCGCGATGAAAACAATTATTATAAAAACCTTTTTGAAGAGGATGGTCTCTTGTTTTACATTTATGAAAACGATTCCTTAAAATTCTGGACCAGCAGCTTTGCCCCTTTAAACGAGATTATTGATTCTTCTGCTTTTTCCGGTCCACTACTCCGGTTAAGAAACGGATGGTTTGAAGTAAAAACAAATCAAACCCCAAATAAATCAAGCGGTTTAAAAAAAGTGGTGGGATTGTGCCTGATAAAAAAAGAGTATTCAATTGAAAATAAATACTTGGCGAATCAGTTTCAATCAGGATTTTCATTGCCCGATAATTCCGAAATTGCCCCCGTTGAATATTTAAAACATGGCCAGGATAGCAGTTCTGCTTCCGGTATTGACCACAAATTACAGGATTCATTAAAACAATTCTCCGGCAATATCAATCATAAGGGATTAATTAAAACTTTAAGCAGGCAGCCCCTTTGCATAATTAATTTTAATTACGTAAACAGTTGCTCATCCTTTATCCGCTTTTTGCTAACCATCTTAAACCTCTCCGGATTTTTATTCCTGATTATTTTTATTAAGGTTGAATCCCGAAAATTCTCCGGGAACATTGGAAATAACAAGTCCGTTCTGCTTTTTATTTTCTCAATAGTTCTGCTTAGGCTGATTGCGCTGGTTTTGCAATTCCCCCAGGCCTTTTATCAAATGCCTCTCTTCAGCCCCGAAAATTACGCCACCTCCTTTTTGTTTCCATCCCTGGGTGATTTTATTATTAATGCACTCATGCTTTTTTATATTTCGTATTATTTGAGAATGCATATTTCTCTTGGGTTTTTAAAAGAAATGCAAAGGGTAAAAAAAAGAAAGCTGTTTTATTTTTTAATTTTTTTTCTTCTTTCTTTCTCTCTGTTATGCGAATACCTGATAAAAGGATTAATTGAGGATTCAAACATTTCCTTCAATGTAAATAACCTGTTAGAACTTTCGGCATATAGTTATGGGGCACTGGCTTCGATGGGGCTGTTGTTTTTTGCTTTTTTCTTCATTTATGATTTGGTTGCCTTCGGTTTTTATTCCGAAAATGTGCTTCCCCGTCATATAATTCCTGCATTTGTTATCTGCTGTATTCCGATTGTTGCTCTTCTGGTTTGGATGGATAACGGCACCCTTCCCGTCATTTGGTCTGCAGTAATTTTCACCGTCCTTTATTTCATTTATTACCGCAAAAAGGGGGAATATGATTTTGCCAGCATAGTAATTATCATTTCGGTATTTTCAATTCTGGCTGCACATTCACTCATTAAACATATTTCAGGCAAGGAAATTAATCACCGCAAAGTATTGGCAGAAAAATTATCTATTGAAGAAGACCCAATAGCTGAAGTCCTTTATTCTGAAATTGAACCCAGATTACAGAGTGATATTATTTTTTCAAATCTTAAATACGGCCTGGTGAATTACGATAAGGATTATTTTGACAATGCGTTGAGGGAAAAATATTTTTCGGGTTATTTATCGAGATACGATGTTAAATCCTATTTATTCCGGACAGACGGAAATCCGGTTTCTCCTTTCAACAAAATTTCTTATGACCGGAATTATTTTGAACAGATGATAATTCAAAGCGGAAAACCATGCGTAAATGATAATATGATGCACATTGAAAATCCCGGTGAAAACGAAGATTATATCATCCGGATTTTTATTAAAAATCGCAGTGGAAACGAAAATTCAGGAGTAATGTACATTACAATGGAATCTAAATTGCAGCCTGAGGCCAATGGGTTCCCTGAGCTTTTACTTGATAAAAAAATGAAAACCCCGGGAAACATTGCCGACAAAAAATATTCTTTTGCCAAATACCGAAAAGGCAAACTCACAAACCATTTCGGCAAATTCAACTATAGCCTTTACCCGGCAAACTATGGAAACGATGAAAAGAAAATTTCCTTTTCTGATGAGGGTAATTACAATCACCTTGTTTACCGGTCAGACAATAACAATGCGGTAATTTTAAGCAAACCCAATGAAGGGTGGGTAGAATTCATGACCACCTTTTCTTATTTATTTACTTTGTTTGGAATCCTTGTTTTGCTTTTTCTAAACCTTCGTTCACGCATCATCGCCCGGATAAGGATGCACAACATGGATTTTAATTATAAAATTCAGGTAATGGTGGTGGCCGTAATGGTTATTTCAATGATTCTGTTTGGACTTGGAACAAGTTATTATATCTATCTTGAATACGATAAAAAAAATCATCGGATTCTGAGTGAAAAAATTCACTCTGTTTTAACCGAAGTGGAGCAAAAGCTTGGCACTGAAGACAATCTGGGAGAAAAACTTAAAGAGTATATTACTTACATTCTGACAAAATTTTCAACCGTTTTTTTTTCCGATATCAATCTTTACAATAAGGACGGGACATTGCTTGCTTCCTCAAGGGCCAAACTTTTCAGTGAAGGAATAATTTCCAGACAAATGGATCCTAAAGCATTTTATCAACTTAAGTTTCTTCAGAAAAGTGAATTTATTCAGGATGAGAAAATTGGCGATTTGGATTATCATTCAGCATATATTCCTTTCAAAAATAAAAACGGAGAAGTACTTGCTTACCTTAATTTACCCTATTTTGCCCGTCAGGATACCCTGGAAGATGAAATATCTTCATTTTTGTTTGCATTGATAAATATTTACGTTCTTCTCTTTGCTTTTTCTCTAATTGCCGCATTGTTTATTTCAAATGCAATTACAAGGCCTCTTCAATATGTTCAGGCCATGCTTAGCCGTGTTGAAATCGGAAAAACCAACACTCCGATTGAATACCATGGAAAAGATGAAATTGGCCGGTTGGTAAAAGTTTACAACAGCAAGGTTGTCGAACTGGAAAAAAACGCTGAACTCCTTGCAAAATCAGAGAAGGAAAGTGCCTGGCGCGAAATGGCAAAACAAGTGGCACATGAAATAAAAAATCCGCTTACCCCAATGAAACTTAGCGTTCAGCATTTGCAAAGAGCTCTGAAAGAAAATCCGGAAAACAACAAGGAATTACTCGGCCGGTTTTCAACAACTATGGTTGAACAGATTGATGCTTTGGCAGCCATTGCCAATGAATTTTCGAATTTTGCAAAAATGCCTAAAGCCATAAATGAACCTCTCAATCTGGTGTTTGTAATTGAAA
>JAHEZO010000228.1 GCA_023250995.1 Flavobacteriales bacterium
ATAACTTGAGGCCGTGGCACCACCAATGGAAGTCCAGCCACCAGTGCTTGAACCCGAGGGGCAGGAGGGCAAACCATCCTGATAATACCATTGATATGAAAATGAACCCGAACCGGTGGGGGCAACTGACAATGTTATATTTGATGGATCCCCTCCGTTACAAATGGTTTCATCAGCCGAGGTAACAGTTCCGTAACTTACTGCAGGAAGAACTGTAACCTGGCGGCAGGAAGAGGACCAGGTAGCAGATCCGCAAGTTGGGCCACCACCTGGGGTAACAAACACTGCATAAGTTCTCGAAAGAGTTAAACCCGAAGGAGGATTATAACTAGATCCGGTTGCACCCCCGATAGAAGTCCAACCTGCTGTGCTTCCACCGGAAGGACATGAAATTAATCCATCCTGATAATACCACTGGTAAGAAAACGAACCGGAGCCGGCCGGGGCAGAAGACATGGTAATATTTGAAGGATCTCCTCCATTGCAAATAGTTTCATTTGCTGAGGTAACATTTCCATAAGAAACAATGGGTAATACAGTTACCTGCCGACAGGAAGATGACCAAGTGGAGGTGCCGCAAGAAGGGCTTCCCCCTGGAATAACCATTAAGGCATAGGTGCGGCTGGTTGTAAGACCCGATGAAGGATTATAACTTGTACCGGTTGCACCGCCAATATTTGTCCACCCGGCAGTACTTGAGCCGGATGGACAGGAAATAATTCCATCCTGATAGTACCATTGGTAAGAAAAAGAACCTGATCCGGCAGGCGCAGCCGACATGGTTATATTTGAAGGATTACCACCATTGCAAACCGTTTCGTTACCTGAAGAAACGGTCCCATAGTCTAAAGCCGGGAGAACGGTAACAATAACATTTCCTGCATAAACATCCGCAGCGCCACCGCAGGTGGAAGCCCTCCTCCTGTACCATCTTGTGTTTGTTAAACCCGAGGGGGGATCATAGGTATTTCCGGTGGCACCTCCAACATCAAACCAACTCCCACCGCTATTATCGCTGTATTGCCATTGGTAACTCACCCAGTTTGACCCCGAAGAATTATTGGTTAGCAAAGCAGGGTCTCCATTATAACAAATGGTTTGATCACTCCCAACCGTTCCTGCATTTATTGTTTGGTAATACCAATAGTAACTCCATTGAACTTCATAATACCCACCGCCACCACACCATCGGCCATGGTTATTATAATTCCACTGGCAGGGGGCATAAGCATCAATTTGAACGGTTCCCACTGTGGCGTAACCCCCGCAATTATAATCATCCCCACCACAAATAAACCCATCCGATTCCCATCCATGCAATTGCATGGTAATGGAGGAAGTGGATGATTGAGTTTGAGGGTTTACCCAACTATAATTGGTATTCCCAACCCATCCGCAAACATTATCCCTGTCTACATTCCAGTCATAAGGCCCGCTGGGAGAATAAACCCTTGCCCTGAATCTGGGATCCGGGCTTCCATTACAATCGGCACAGCTGGATTCCCAATAATATAAATTATCTCCGTCAATTTCAACGGTTACGTTTTGAGAAAAACCCTGTGAAAGAGATAAAAAAATAAAAATGAGGCTATATAAAAATTTCTTTTCCAATCCCTAATTAATGAATACTATCTGGGGTAAAATGAACTTTAGTACCTGGCAATAATTTTACTGCATTTTCAATTTCAACTTCATTCATATTGGTATTCCAACAACTTAGGAAGGACAACTTTTTCAGTTTTTCAATTTCCCCTGGTATTTCCTGTATCGGGTTACCATAAATTCCAAGGTAATCAAGGTTAACCAAATTTTTGAGGAGAGGTGAAACATTTTTTATTTTGTTGTATCCCAAATTCAGGTAGGTTATTTTATTAAGTTGAAAAAGCTCATCAGGAATAGAAGAAATATTGTTACGGGCAAAACAAACATCGTAAAGTTGATGAAAGGAAGAAATTTTTGAGGGAACTTCATCAAGATTTACATCAATGAGGTGAAGTTCCCGGAGATTTGTCAATTTCCAAACTTCGGCAGGAACCCGGCATTTTTTATCGGTATTTTCAATCCACAATTTTTTCAGGGATGTCATTTTTCCAATTTCGGGGCTAATTATTTTTAAAGAATTATTTTGAATGTATAGGACTTCCAATTTTTTACAGGAAGTAATTTCAGTTCCAAGTTCGGTCAGCAGGTTATTTGCCAAATGAAGTTCAATTAGATTTTTTACATTTTTAAACTGATCGGGCAATGAAGTAATTGAATTATGGGAGAGGTCAATTTCCATCAGATTCGGGAAAAGAAAAATTTCGGGAGGGACGGAATTTAGGCCACAGTTATAAAAATTAGCTCCTACATATATAAGGGGATTCTTAAGCGCTTCTTTCAAATTTGCCATTGAAACACAGGGGCCGTATTTCGAAGGAGGAACAAAATTTTTAGGAATAGAATTATCTATCGCGGAATTTTGTTTCAGGTAGGAATGATCCTTTTGAGCAAATACGGGAAAAGAAAAACAAACAAGAAAATAATAATAAGCCGAAGAACGCATTAATTTCTCCATAAATGGGGATAAAAAATTTTCGTGAAAATAAGAAATTTTATTAATTTTTTTTCGAATAATTTATGTCGTACCACAGCACAGCATTCCGTTTTAAATTATTTTTAATTTCCTTCAACTCCGAAATATTTTTCGGAAAACAGCTGTAAGTTACAATTTCAATTTTATTAATTTTCTTTCTGTTTTTTTTATTCCAAAGTCCAATTTCCTGCATCAGGAGGCAATGGGTTAAGATCTGTTCTTTTTGATTCCGGTTTTTTTTTAAAAAAAGGTACTGATACAAATATTTTTGTACGGAGGAAGCAAAAATTTTGTTTCCCATATTTTCCCCCCTGAAAACCTTAAATGTATCATTTTCCGAGGAGATGATTTCTACCTGAAGATACCCTTTTTCAAAAGGAGGATCGGGCGAATAAAGGTGCCAGTATTGTGAAAAAAATGAATATTGCGGCAAGTAAACAAGCCTTAAACTTTTTAAGGCATCCGTAACGTAAACTTTTTCTAAAATATTTTTTATCCGGTCGTTAGTATGGGTTATAGAGGTGTTAAACAAATTGCTCAATAAAATTATTGTAATTAAAGAAAAAGCTATAATAATTTCTACTGGTTTCTTAACTTTCCATTTGGCGATTGGAAAATTCCAACAATGAAAAGCTTTAATCGGATAACGGATTAATTTTTCAAAAACACTCCAGAAACCAGTGGGTAAAATTAAAATAGCTGCACAGGTTGCAGGATATTTAAAGTTCCCAACATCAACAAAAAAGTCAATTCCCCAATGTAAAAACAAAATGAGAATGGAAGCAAGAATTCTGGAAAAATTTTTTTTATATGGGGAAAAAACCAGCAGAGGAAGTCCAATTTCAATACCCAGGGTAAGCCAGGATAAAAAAGTGCAAAGAACCTCATGGTTAAGCAGCCAATCTGCTGCGGGCCTTGCCTTATCAAATTCTGAAATAAAAAAAATCACTGCCTTACCGCTCATCCATTTTTCTCCGTTTTTTGAAATACCATTGTAAAAATAAATTACCACTACCTGAAAAAGGGCAGCAAAGCCCAATGCTGATTGAAAATGATTAGGTTTATTTTCGTTTTCACCATAATTAAATGGTGAAAAATATTTTCGGGAGGGCAAGAAAATTGCAAGTGTCATTAAAACTGTTCCATACATTTCCCATCCCAGATACAAAGGGTTGTAGCGGCTGTGAAACAACCATAATAAAAGGCAATTGATAAAGGCAAGAATATTTGGATAAAATCCTAAACCGAACAAAAATGAACTTAATGTAATTATTGCCATAAAAAAAACCATTCCACCATCCGTGGTTATTCCAAAAACAAAAGGGGGGATATTATATGCGGCTGCATAACTTTCTCTAAAACAATTTCCCAGAACCCCGGTATCAGGTGAATAAATTTCAGTAAAGGAGGGGAAGACCATGAACAGGAATTGTCCGGAAATAAATAATCCAAGAGCTAATCTGAATAATGAAACAGACCGGTAATCAAGAGATAAATTAAACCAATTTTTCATGAAGGGGTAAAAATAATAAATGAAGGGATTTATGGCAGTATAAAAAAAAAGGAAATATCCGAAAAGTAAAAAAATGTAAACAGGCCAGAATATAACAGGAAGAGATAATAAAAAATATTTATTTCACCAGAGTAATATTTCCCTCTAATAACTCGGAAGACCCATCGTGAAATTCAACTTTAAGCTTATAAACAAATACAGAGGTATTATAACTCACCCCAACGGATGAAATTCCCTTCCATCCCTTTGCCAGGTCATCTGATTCAAAAACTTTTTCCCCCCATCGGTTAAAGATAATAAATTCCATTTTTACGATTCCTTTTCCCATGATGTACAACACATCATTTTCCCCATCTCCATTGGGTGAAAAAATATTCGGAACAAAAACGGCTTTTGAATCGTCCACATCAATGTTAACAGTATCCATTCCTGAACATCCGGATGCATCTGTTACGGTAACCAAATATTTGGTTGATATAACTGGGTTTGCAATGGGGTTCGGGCAGTTTACACAATTCAAGCCTGAAGGAGGATCCCATAGGTATAAAATCCCTCCAGCCGCCAATAGCTGGGTGCTTTTTCCAATAAGAATTGTGGTATCACCCATTGCCGTTACCCCAATGTATTTTACCGAAACAAAAGCTGAAGATGAATCGGCAAAACATGAATTTGTTGCGGTTACTGAATAAATAGAGGAAATTACCGGGCTAACCGAAATGGAATCCGTTATTTCTCCGGTACTCCAATTAAAATTTGTTCCTCCTCCGGCAACCAAGGTTGTGGATTTTCCAAGACAAACGGAAGTGTCCCCAGAAATGGAAGCATCCACTTTTGGAATTACCGAAATGTTAACTGAAACAGTTTTAATGCAACCCACATCATCAAAAACTCCCACCGAAAAATTAGAGGAAGCCGTGGGTGCAATTTTTATTATGGGGGTATTTTGCCCACTGGTCCACAAATAAGAAGTACCACCTGAAGCAATTAAAATTATTGAATCCCCGCTGCAAATTGTTGTGTCCTTTGAAATGGTTGCACTTATTGGTGGAGGGTCCAAAACAGAAATTGTATCAAGAGCGGTGCATCCGTCAGGATTTGTAACAGTAACAAAATAATTGCCTGCAATTAGACCAGTTGCATTGGCGGAAGTTTGGCCGTTGCTCCATAAATAGGAGTAAGGAGTCGATCCTCCATTGGCAACCGCCAATGCAGACCCATCGTTTCCTCCGTTACAGGTTGGATTTGAAGATGTAATCCCTAGTGAAATTGATGTGGCTCCGTTAATGGTAACCGAAACGGAATTAATACAATTGTTTGCATCGCTTACCGTTACGGAATAATTTCCGGGAAAAAGTCCGGTTGCAATCGGAGCTGTTTGATTACCGGCATTAACATCCCAAAGATAACTGTACGGAATTGCCCCCCCAAAGGCAGTTACAGAGGCACTTCCATCGTTGGCTCCAAGGCAACTGGCATCGGTAACCGAAGTAACCGACAGGAAAGGGTTGCTGTTAGCATTAATAGAAATGGAAGCGGAGGCGGAGCAGCCGGAAGCGTTGGTAATTGTTACGGAGTAGTTTCCTGACG
>JAHEZO010000229.1 GCA_023250995.1 Flavobacteriales bacterium
GCTTAATTAATTCATTTGATGAAAAAATCCGCAAAAAATATTTTCCTTTTCTTATTTTCTTTTTTTAGCGTGATTGAAATATTTTCTCAAAACCCGGGGGACCCGAAATCTTCGGCAGAATTACTTTCGAACCTGAATGAGTGGTGTTCGGCCAATGCAGCATATTCCACAAAAGAAACTGAATCTGAGCAACCCTTTACCAAATGCAACAGCAATCCTTTGCGTTTTGCAAAATGGTTTAAATTTCAGGCCACCAGATCTTCCATCGAAATAAAAGTGAAAATCGGAAATTCCGAAGGAAGCATGTTATTTCCTTACATTTCTTTACGTGATGAATCCTTAAATGAGTTAACCTGCCTGAAACATATTAATGAGCAGGAAGACATTGTTCTTTATTATTCTGAATTAACCCCCGGCCGCACTTATTATTTTTCAGTTAACAACCATAACAATTCAAAATATGCTGGAACTTTTACCCTTTGTGTTTCGGATGAAGAAAGCAATAATTTTATTGGAGGTGCGGTAAACCTCTGGAATCTGGATGACTGGTGTTCGGAAAAGGCCGAATTTACCACCCTTGCCGCCACTCCTGATGGAAAAACCCCTTCGTGCATTCCCAAAGGACCGAATTTTAATACCTGGTTTAAGTTTCAGGCCGGCAATCCCGCCATTGAATTATCAGTTAAAAGCGGTGGTTCATTCGGTACCTGTAAATTCCCGATATTAACTTTATGGGATGAAACAATGGCAGAACTTGCATGCAATAATAAGAAGGGTGAAATTTCGGATGCCTCTGTTCAATACCGCGGATTAACTAAAGGTAAAACCTACTATCTTTCCGTTGACCATATTTACAATGATAAATACCAGGGTAGTTTTACCCTTTGCGCCAGGGAGGAAAAATCTCCGGTGGCAAAAACAAATTCAGCAAGTCAGACCCCGGCTTACATCACCGGAAAATTATATAAAAAAACCGGACCGGTTTCTTCCGTAAAAATGAAGCTCCTGGATGAGAAAGGCGAAAATTTAGGCACAGCCGTTTCCGATTCCAAAGGTAAATTCAGGTTTCAAAATCTTTCTCCCCAAAAAATTTACATAGTGAAAATGGATTCAGAAGACAATGGCGTTGATGCAGAAATTTTCCTTGTAAATGAAAAAGGAGAAATTCTAAAAAAGACCACCCGCGATAAAAAAAATTTCCGTTTTGAAGACCTGCCTCCCGATTGTAATTATATTTCAATCATTGATTGTTCTCACCCGGAGGTAAAAATTGCAGAGGGGAAAATAGGAATCCTTGGAAAAATGATAAGCAAAAAAGACCCTGTGGATGCAGTAGAAAAACAAAGAGTTTACCTGATGAACTCCCCCCAGAAAATTCTTGATTCGGCCTTTACCGACCAGAGTGGAAAATTCCAGTTTATTAACTATCCTTCAAACCAAAATTACCTTTTGCGCCTCGGGGATCCGCAGGAAGAAAATTATACCGAAATTGTAATGATTAACGATAAGGGGAAAGCCTTTATGTCGGCCAGTTCAAAAACTATGGATGGAAAAGGCTTTTTCAGGTTTGAAAAATTGCCTCCTGTGGCACCCGATCCGATTCAGCTTAAAAGCGCTATGGACGAGCGGATAGATTTAAGCGCATTACCCGAAGAAAGTGAAATTGAGGAGAACAAAATAATAATGCTAAACCACATTTATTTTGAATCGGGAGAGTACAAACTTTTGGACTTTTCCTTTGATGAACTAAACCGCCTTGCAGGAATGATGTCGGAGAAAAAATCTATTAAAATTGAAGTTTCAGGTCACACCGATAAAAGCGGAAATGAAACGGCCAATTTGCATCTGTCAGAAAACAGGGCGAAAGCAGTGGTAGATTATCTTATTTCCAAGGGTATTAATGAAAAGCGCCTTTCTTATTTGGGTATGGGAAGCTCCTCCCCGATTTCACCCAGCGACACTGAAGAAAATAAGAAAAAAAACCGTAGGGTTGAATTTAAGGTGGTGAAGTAACAGAATCCCCCAAATGAAAAAATTCTTTGCCCGTTTTTTTCGGATTTTATTAAGAATTTTACTTGGGTTTTTAATAGTAACCGTTAGTTGGGTGGTTTTGTACCGGTTTGTGAATCCCCCCTTTACTTACCTGATGGTTTTAAGGTATTTTCAGAGTGAAAAAAAAGACAAATCCATTGAAAAGGACTGGAAAAGCTACTCTTATATTTCTCCCCGCTTGCCACTGGCGGTAATTGCTTCTGAAGATCAGAATTTTTTTAATCATTTCGGATTCGATATTAACGCCATTGAAAAAGCTCTAAAAGACAATAAATCAAGGAAAAAAAAAACGGTAAAGGGTGCCAGCACTATCAGTCAGCAAACGGCTAAAAACGTTTTTCTTTTCCCTTCGCGTAACTGGGTGAGGAAAGGACTGGAGGTTTATTTTACTTTTTTAATTGAATCTTTTTGGAGTAAAGAAAGAATATTGGAGGTTTACCTTAATATTATTGAGTTGGGCGATGGGGTATACGGTGCCGAGGCAGCATCAAAAAAATATTTCAGAAAAACAGCGATGAACCTAACTGGTAACGAAGCCGCCTTGCTCGCAGCCGTATTGCCAAATCCCCTAAAAATGTCAGCTGCAAAACCTTCAGGCTATGTGGTAAGAAGACAGGTTTGGATTATGAACCAAATGGAAAATCTGGGGGGAGAAAATTTTTTGAAACAGGAAGTTGGGGATGAGGGGAAAAAATAACCTGATAAGGATTTCCTATGATTCGCAATTTATTTCCTTTTTGTTTTTTTGTATTCCTTATTTCCTTTTGCTATTCACAGGAAAAAAGCTCCCTATTTAAAAATTACCAGTCGTTAAGTCCAAATGAAAAATGCTGGGTATTCCTGCACCCTTTAGTGGCAAATAAGGCATTAAAAATTTCAAATCACACCCTTTTGATTGTACAGAAAATAAAAACAGACACCCTGTTGGATGGTGATTTAGCCGGAGGCTGTGTGGATGCTTTCCGTCACGCCTTCTGGATGGCATCCTTAAGCAAAGAAATAAATTGGAGAAAGGCATTAAAACTAGGTATTGCACACGAAAAAGGAAATAAGAAACAGTTTGAAAAAGGTTTCAAGGAGGAAGGAGTTTGCCCCGACTCTGCAGGGATGGAAATGGATTTGTTCAATAACCGTTATGGTATCCTTTTAGGTAAGCAATTTAAAAAAACAACAGAGCCCGAACTTATTGAAATGGTAATAAAGGCCATTGTTAACGGTAACCTGCTGGTGATAAAAAAAGACCAAAAGGGAAATTCACTTGATAAAGAAGGGAACATCATTACCGGATGGGAAGGGCAATGGGTAAACAAAAGGGTGACGGTATGTTCCGACTATGTGCGCGAAAAATGAAAACCTTCTAAACAGAGACCGGACGATTAGTTAAGATTAAAACCCAAAACCAATTCCCCCCCGGATTACAGGATTGGAATATGGAGAGTAGGGCGATTGGTTTAAATTGTATAAAATTAATATTCCGGCAAAAGCATTCCGGCTTAGTTGCTGGTTGTAGCCCCCTCCCACATACACATTTTCCAGGTTGTACCGGTAACCATCCGACCATTTTAAATATAACTTCTCAAGTTCCAAATGAGCAAAAAGATTTTCGAGAATAAAAAATCTTCCGAACACATTTCCGCCATAAACATCGGTTGAAAATTTAATATCATTTTGGCTGTAATGAGAATAATTTATTCCAAACCCACCATGAATCTGTTTTGTAAAGCGATAACCCAAAACAGGAGCAATATTCACATAAGTAACATTCCCGAAATTCAACCCTAAACCGCCCATCAGGTAGGCCCTTTTTTTAAATTGGTCAAACTTTGATTCGGTAGTATCCTTAGTTTGTGTAAAACCAAATGCTGTTGAAAAAATTAGGAAGGTAAATATTAATGGCTTAATTTGCATTCGCAATTTTTTTTTTCAAAATTACTAATTATCAAATAATGAATATCCTCATTACCGGAGCCAGCAGGGGCATTGGCTTTGAAACAGCCAAAATTTTATCTAAAAACCATAGAGTGCTGGCCGTTTCGCGAGATTTTTCCTCTTTAAAAAAACTGAAATTCCAATATCCCGAAATTGAAATTCTTCAATTCGACATTACCAAAAAGGCCGATTTTTTAAAATTGAAAAAAGTGGTAGCGGAAAAATTTTCTCCCCTGGATGTTCTTTTAAATAATGCCGGTTTCCTGGTAAACAAAAGTTTTGAAAAAATTTCAGAAAAAGATATTCAAAATGTATTTCATGTAAATTTTTTTGGAGCTTTTGAATTAATCAAAACTCTTTACCCATATATGAAGAGAAAATCAAAAAGCAATAAAGCGAATTCGCACATTGTTAATATTGGCAGCATGGGCGGATACCAGGGGAGTTCAAAATTCAAAGGCCTTTCCATATACAGTTCAAGCAAGGCCGCTCTGGCATGCCTTTCTGAATGTTTAGCCGAAGAATTTAAAGAAAGCAAAATTGCGGTGAACTGCCTTGCACTTGGTTCTGTACAAACTGAAATGCTAGCCAGGGCTTTCCCTGGTTATTCGGCCCCGTTAACCCCTTCAATGATGGGAGAATTTATTGCTGATTTCGCAGTTTCAGGTCACAAATACTTTAATGGAAAGGTTTTGCCGGTTTCCTTTTCCAGTCCTTAAATAAAATTTTTCACAGAAGTATTATACCATTTAGACATTTATTTTAATTTCTTACTTCCCACACCCATGATCCCTGAAGGGACCAGCCCCCCTACTATTGAGCGTTGATCCCTTCAGGGAAAAAGGGTGAGGGTTAGAAAAGGTTGTTTTATTTGTCTAAATGGTTTTTTTACCAATCATCCTATCGGCTATTTCTAATTCTTTATACCACTCCTCGCCATATTTTCTTATTAAAGCTTCTTTTAAAAATTTGTAAACAGGTACCTGTAGCTTTTCTCCACATTCGCAGGCCGGACTACAAATTTCCCATTCATGAAAATTCAAACCTTCATATAACTCCTCTACATTTTTTTCGCTTTCTTTCCCAGAACCTAAATTCAACTTTTGAATTCTTACAGGATATAAATGGCAGGAAAGTGGTTTTTTAAACCCGGTTTTTCCATCTTTATAAGCAAGCTCAAAAGAACACCTGGTGCTTCCGTTTTTTTCAAAAACCACATAAGCACATTCTTTCCCATTAACTAAAGGAGTAACATTTTCTCCCTCTTCATCCACTGTCCATTTTACACCATCCTTGCTCCACTTTTCTCCCATTTTAATATCTCTTCCATTGGCTTCAATGGCTTTAATTCCTTCCATCCGCATATAAGGTTTTACTTTTTCGTAAATACGGTCAATAATCAAAAGTTCTTCATTCAGCAATGGAGCTCCGGCATCTCCTTTTACGCAGCATGCTCCTTTGCATTTATTTAAATCACAAACAAAATGCCTTTGAAGAATGTCCATTGAAATTATTGTGTTTCCGATTTGCAGCATTCCGAAGTGTTTCTATTTTCAGGTATTAAAATTTGGAGTTTTTTCGGGAACCTTATTTAGGCAAAGGCAATAAAATATGAGGTTCCGAATGAAAAGCTATTTCCTCAAAGATTCAATATATTCTGCAACTTTTTTTATTTGGTGAGG
>JAHEZO010000073.1 GCA_023250995.1 Flavobacteriales bacterium
GGGAAATTTCACCGGAACAAACGGGCCGGGAACGATTACTGCATCAAACTCAAATACGAGCGGGGCTTTAACCATACGATTAACAAGTGACGGTACATTAAATGATCTTGGATTTACTGAGGCAGTTTCCTGTTTTACACCTGTCCCCTTCCCCGATTTAGTTATTCTGTCGAATACCTCCGCTAATCCCGACACTGCGTTTCCCGGAAGTACAGTAAATGTTGATTGTAATGTTTTAAATCAGGGAAACATAAGTTCATCTTCGAGCAGCATTGGATATTATCTTTCTGCAGACACTTTGTATGATGGTTCGGATGTTTTCCTTTCCTATTTTAATGTTTCCTCTATTTCAGATGGAACCAGCAACAGTGCCTCCACATCTGTTACAATTCCTCAAGCTACCACACCCGGAAATTACTACATAATATTTTATGCCGATTTCACCTCCTTTGTTTCCGAATCGGATGAAAACAATAATGTTTTTTATGCTCCTGTAACCATTGTTAATCCTGTAAAAGTTTTAAATCAATTGAATGTAAGCAATAATGAATTTAAAATTTTTCCCAATCCCGGAAATGGAAATTTTGAGCTGAACTTTTTTAATGAGGGTACCATGAATGGAAAGGAAATAAAAGTTTCGAATATGCTTGGTGAAACGGTTTATAAAAATATCGTTTCAACGCATAAATCTCGCATGAACCTTGACCTTAATTATCTGGAAAAAGGAATTTATTTTGTACAAATTCAGGGGGGAATTAAATTGGAAATTAAAAAGCTGGTGAAAGAATAAACCAGGGAATTTCAAACTGGGATGTAATATTGTTTCAATGGATTTGCGTCTTTATGGCTTAGCAGCAATTTTTTTTGGCCAAGGCAATTTTGGTGGGTTGAAAACCACCTGATCTTAATCTGTAATCTTTTTCTTCTTCTTTTTTGGTATTTTTTTTTGTTACATAATGTTTTATTCCACCAAATATTAACCAGAAGTATAATGTTTCCGAAAAAAATTATTTGACTCATTTACTCTCATATTTAAAAATTAATTTTTTTCAGACGGTTTCGCGTTCTGCCATTTCTATAATTTTTTTTGCCACACTGATTAATATTGGTTTTTCTCAAACTCCGGTTCCAAAAATTACTGCTACCAAGGGAAAAGAATTTTGGTTGGGGTTTATGGAACAACCCAATTATTATGTTAAAAGACTGGATGTTTTTATTACCTCAGATAAAAATACAAGCGGTACTTTAAACATTCCCGGTCAATCTTATTCTCAAAACTTTTCGGTTACTGCAAATCAAACCACTACGGTTACCATTCCGAATAATATTGCCGAGCATACTTCCACCGAAACAATAGATAATAGGGGAATTGTAATTCAAACGCAGGATACCGTTAGCGTTTACGCAATAAATTTTCAGGAATATTCTGCGGATGGCACGTTGGTACTTCCCACCAATTCAAATGGCACTGATTACATGATTACCAGTTACGTTGGCCTCAGCGGATATGCCATGTACTCCGAAGCTTTAATTGTGGCTACCCAAAATAACACTCAGGTAGAAATTATTCCATCAGTAAATACGCTGGGAGGAAAATCTGCCGGGGGAACTTATACGGTAAATTTAAATGCAGGGCAATCCTACCAGATTAAAGCCGCCACCGCCACAACCGACTTAACCGGCACTATAATAAGGGGCTCTGCCCAAAATGGGTACTGCCGCCCGTTTGCAGTTTTTTCGGGAAATATCTGCACCAATATTCCGGTTGGCTGCACTGCCTGCGATGCTTTATTTGAACAGGAATACCCAACCAATATTTGGGGAAAAAGCTATATGATTACTCCTTTCAGCTTTGCTACAAGCTATACTTATAAAGTTCTTGCTAATAGTAACGGAACAAATTTTTCGGTAAATGGTGGCCCTTCTCAATCGTTAAATTCAGGCCAGTCTTACGAAGCAAATTATGTTGCCGGCCCAGTTTACATAACCTCCAACAACAAAATTTCGGTAACTCAGTTCATGCAAGGAATTACCTGTTCGGGGAGTGGTGACCCTGCCCAGTTGATACTTAGTCCGGTGGACCAGGTGCTAAAAGATATTACTTTCAGCACGGTTTCTTCCACTGTAATTACAGAACATAATGTGAACATTATCATTAAAACTGCATTTACCGGCCAGCTCAAATTAGATGGAGTTACAGTTAGCCCTGCCTCTTTTATTTCATTTACTCCGAATCCCGTTTATTCCTATGCTCAACTGGATTTAACTCAGGGCAGCCATACCCTGCATGCCGACAGCGGTTTTGTAGCTTATGCATACGGAACAGGAAGTGCCGAGAGTTATGCCTATGCCCTGGGCTCATTTAAAGAGGAAACTATCATACCCACAGATACGGTTTATTGCACTTCAACTTCAGTAACCCTCACTCCGCCCGAGGTAATTTTATTTCCCGAATGGACCACCGTTACCTACCCCGACTCTGTAATTGGCACAAACCAAAGTCTGGTAGTTACCCCAACCGGAAGTGAGATTTATGTAGTAAACGGAATTTCACAGTTAACTGGTTGCCCCTTTACTTTTAAATTTTCGGTGGAAACTCCCAATCCGCCAAATATTACTTATACCGTAAGCTCTGATACAATTTGCAAATTTGAATCGGTAAATTTTAATCTTAATGTAACTCCTTTTTCCTCCTCCTACCTTTACAACTGGACACCAACCGCAGGATTGAACAACCCTTATATTTCAAACCCCGTTGCAACTCCTCTTCAAAGCACCTGGTATTATGTAAATGTTTCCACTTTTTCGGGATGCGGATCAAGAACCGACAGCATTTACATTTTTGTGAGGCCCGGAGGCAATGTTAGTAATGTGGAACTCAATACAAATAAAACCTTGTTCTGTCTCGGAGATTCTGCTCAGTTAAATCTTTTAATTGAAAATATTGTTTTTGAAGACAGCATAAATCCGAATTACAATTCATCCCTTTGGTCTTCGGTAACCGGAGGAATTGCGGCCAATACCTGCGGCTCGGGCTCGGGAAATGCAATTTATTTTAATTCGGCAGGCAATCGCTGGGCAGCCACAACATCAATGAATACAGTAAACGGAGGAACAATTTATTTTGCGTTAAAAATTGCCAATGGCACCCCTCCCTGCGAAGGAGCTGAGCCGGGGGAGGATGTGGTTCTGGAATATTCCATTAACGGTGGTTCTACGTGGGTTGTTTTTAAAACATACGCTGAAAATCTTTATCCGAATTTCACCTCACTCAGCATTGCCATTCCGGCTGCCGCAAAAACTGCGGCCACAAGATTCAGGTGGAGGCAGGTTTCAAATTCAGGTTTAGGACAGGATAACTGGGCACTGGATGATATTTACATAGGAATTAAAAATAATTCTTCCTGTCTTTACACCTGGTCGCCAACCATCGGGCTTTCTGATTCAACTATTACAAATCCGGTGGCCCATCCATCCCTTGCCACAAATTATATGGTTTCTGTAATTGATACCGGTTCAAATTGTACTTACACCGATTCGGTTTTTATCAATGTGGGGCAGCCCTTTACCCTCAGTGTTTCAAATGATGATACCATTTGCCAGATTTCTGGAACTCCAATTTCTGCCATTCCCTCCCTCCCCGGGAATTACATTTTTTCGTGGACACCTTCCTCAACCCTTTCTGACGACAGCATCTCAAGTCCTGTTGCCACACCTACGGCAACAACCACTTATTATGTAAATGTACAATCCATTCAAAATTGTTTTGCCAGCGACAGTGTAAAAATTTACGTTCCTGCTATTTCCCTTTTTTATTCAACTCCCGATGCTGATTCACTATGTACCGGTGAGTCCGTTCAAATTATTACCACCTACCAGAAAGGATGCGGAACAAATGGTAGTGTTTGCGGAGGACCGGTTACCACCTCACAGGTAGGTACGGCAACCACTACCACCAGCGCAAACAATCAAACTCTTTACAACGGATCGAGTTTAAGCTCTCGCTTTCAACTGTTATTTACTAAAGCTGAATTAATTTCTTCGGGTATATCCCAGGCATCCACAATTAATGAAATTGGTTTTAGAATTTCAAGTGTGGCAGGGAGCAACATTTACCAGAATTTCACAATAAAAATGGGTTGCACAAACTTAACTTCCCTCACGAGTTCATATGTTCCCGGCCTCTCTACTGTATTTACCCCAAAAAATGTAATAATCACTTCCAATATTGTTTATTATGTTTTAAACAATACTTTCGACTGGGACGGAACTTCCAATCTTATTATTGAAGTATGCTATAATAATTCGGTTACTTCGGCCAATTCCACCTCGTATTATTCCACAACAACTTTCAATTCTTTTCTTGCCACTTCTTCAGCTTCTGCCTGCAATGCTGCCACAGGTTCATTAAGCATGAACAAACCTAATACTTATTTCAAATTTTGCAGTGCTCCAGCACTGAATGGATTAAATTTTTCCTGGACACCTTCTTCAGGCTTAAATGATCCAAACATTCCCAATCCGGTTGCAACTCCGAATTTGCCAACAATTTATTTTCTATCTGCCACCGATAGTGCTACAGGGTGCATTTACTCCGATAGTGTAAAAGTTTCTGTGGGGCCGCTATTTGCCATTTCAACTGCGGATACCATTACCAACTGCAATACGCAGGGAGTTCAGCTCTCGGCCTATCCTTCGGTTGCGGGAAATTATAATTTTATCTGGTCACCTTCCTCCTCATTAAACAACGGCACAATTGTTAATCCAATTGCAACTCCTGCGGCCACAACTTTGTATAAGATTAATGTGGCCTCCGAGTTTGGTTGCACAATCCAGGATTCTGTTTTAGTAATTATTCCTTCACTCGCCACCTTTTTTGCCACACCAAATTCAGATACCATTTGTTCAGGTCAGCAAGTACAGATTAACACAGTTTTTCAAAAGGGTTGTGGTGTTAACGGGAGCACTTGCACCGGAAGCCTGGTTTCAGTTCAACTTGGAACATCGGCTACAACTTCTTCTGCCAACAACATTACAATTTATAAGGGCTCGGTAAACAGCTCTAAAATTCAGCTCCTTTACAAAAAATCGGAATTGAACGCAGCGGGAATAAATTCCGCTTCAATAATAACTTCACTCGGTTTTAATATTTCCTCCATAGCAGGAAGCAATATTTATCAGGGCTTTTCAATAAAAATGGCTTGCTCTCCTTTGGCAAATCTTACCACTACTTTCGAAGGTGGAATGCAAACAGTTTTCAATCCGAAAAATATTATCCTCTCCTCCGGAACAAATTATTACAATTTTGATATGAATTTCGATTGGGACGGTATTTCAAATGTCATAGTTGAAATTTGTTATAATAATTCTGTTGTATCCGCAAATTCAACTGTTAGCTATTCCACAACGGCTTTTAACTCCGTAAATTATACTACAGGTACTTCAGTCTGCGGAGCAACCACAGGATTATCTTCAACCGGAAGGGCAAATACCTATTTTAAATATTGCTCCGCGGGCGGGGGCGGTGGGTTGGAACTACAATGGTCTCCTTCCCTGGGTTTGAACAACGACACCATTCCAAATCCAATTGCATCACCTTCAATAAGTACAATGTACACAGTTGTTGGTACTGATACTTCTACAGGATGCCTCTTTACAGACAGCGTTTACATTCTTGCGGATGCGAATTCCATTTTATCACTTGGAAATGATACCTCATTTTGTTCCGGACAATCAGTTGTTTTAAATTCAGGCATTGGATTTCAATCTTATCTTTGGAATGACGGCACAACAACATCAACCAAAACAGTTTCCTCCTCCGGAATTTATTGGGTTGAAGTTTCAGGAGCCTGCGGTACACAAAGGGATTCGGTGCAAATAAACATCAATGGTAATCCTGTCAATTTTACCCTTGGCCCCGATACCATCATTTGTAATGGTTCGCAACTTATTTTCAATGTGTATGATTCTTCTTACACAGCTTACCTCTGGAACGACAATTCCACCGACTCCTCTAAAGAAGCTACAATTTCAGGAACCTACGCAGTTACCATTACCAACCAATGCGGAACATCAAGCGACAGCGTGATTGTTTTAATTCAGGATTCTGTTCCAGTTAACCTTGGAAATGATTCAACAATTTGCAGCGGAAATTCCCTCCTTCTTGTTGCGGGCAATAATTTTTCAACTTATTTATGGCAGGACGGGTCCAGCCTTCAAACTTATTCGGTACAAACATCCGGAGCCTATTTTGTAGAGGTAACCAATGCCTGCGGAAATTCTTCCGACACCATTTTAATAAATTTTCTTTCTCCTCCCATTCCGGTTATTTCAAGTGATACCATTTCAATTTGCAGCGGTGATTCTGCTCTTGTTTTTGTAAATTCCTGTTCCGGATGCTCCTTTCTTTGGGATAACAACTCTGTCGACACTCTGACTTATTATTTCGATTCAGGATTCCACTTTGTACTGGTTTCAAATTTTTGCGGAAATTCAAAGGATAGCTTTCTGATTTATCTTGAAAATTCAAATAATATTAATCTTGGAAATGACCTTTCTCTTTGCTCCGGAGATTCAATATTACTAAACGCAGGTGCCGGCTACAATAATTATTTATGGCAGGATGGGTCATCTAACCAAACATTTTTGGTAAAAACCGGAGGTATTTATTTTGTTTCTGTAAGTAATAATTGCACAATTTCATCGGACACTATCCTGGTTAATTTTTCTTCTCTTCCAACTGCCGATCTGGGTACTGACACTACTATTTGCTCAGGTGATACCATCCTTCTTTCCGTAAAAAATTGCCCGAATTGCAGTTATTACTGGCAAGATGGATCGGCAAATCCTGATTTTATTGTTACTACAGACGGCTCATATTTTGTAAATGTTAATAACCAGTGCGGTTTTACCTCGGATGTAATTAACATTTTTTTTAATCCCCTTCCCAGCGTTTTTCTTGGGAATGATACTGCCTTTTGCAGCAACGGAATCGGAGTTTTTTTGGATGCCTTTAATTCCTCCAGTACATACCTTTGGAACAATGGAAGCACGGGCTCCTCCATGAATGTTTTCACCGGGGGAGTTTATTGGGTTGAAGTCACCAATGATTGCGGCACATCCGGGGATACCATTCAGGTTTCCATTACTCCTATTCCTGAAGTTAATCTTGGAAATGATAAATTCATTTGCATTGGTGATTCCTTTATTTTATCTGCCGGAGCATCCCCCGGAATTCAATGTTTATGGCAGGATGGTTCAACCAGTCAGACATTTTCGGTTACCAAAGGAGGTTTGTACTGGGTAATTTCCTCAAACAGTTGTGGAACAGATGCCGATTCAATTTTTATATCGGAAGAAAACTATCCTGTAATAAACCTTGGCAATGATAAATCAATTTGTGCAGGATCTTCTTCAATTATTAATGCCGGAAATAATATTTATTCTTATTTATGGAATACCGGCTCTCCTGATTCAAGCATTGTAGTTGATTCGGCAGGTACCTACTGGGCAATGGCCACAAATAATTGCGGAACCGTTTCCGACACCGTAAAAGTTACTGTAAATCCATTACCATTGGTTAATCTGGGAAATGATTCTATGATTTGTTTATCCGACACTCTTTTTCTGGATGCTTCACAACCCGGATGTTTTTATCTCTGGCAAAATAACTCGACACAATCCGAATTCAATGTTTTATCCGGAGGAATTTATTGGGTTGAACTTACCAACGGATATGGATGTAAATCGAGAGATTCACTCTTTATTTCTGCTGGTTCAAAGCCACTGATTACACTTGGAAATGATACCGCTATTTGCCCGGAAGATGAAATGATGCTTGACCTTTCAGGGTTTAATTATTTGTACCAATGGCAGGATGGAAGTAATGGCACTTCTTTTCTTGTAAAAAACCCCGGATGGTACTCTGTAAGGGCAACCAATTATTGCGGCTCTTTTTCCGACAGCATTCAGATCAAAAACCTCGATTGCAATTGCCATGTGGATGTTCCTTCTGCCTTTTCCCCCAATGGTGATGCAGCCAATGACGTTTTGTACCTCCGCGGAAATTGTGTAACCGAAATTAATTTTTATGTTTACGACCGTTGGGGCCAGCTTGTTTTTGAATCTCATGATTTATCTTTTGGCTGGGACGGCAATTTTAAAGGTAAAAAAATGGATGCTGCAGTTTTTGTTTACTTCCTGAATGCTAAATCTGTTTATGATGAGGAAACAGAATTTATTAAAAAAGGAAATATTTCATTGGTAAGATGAAATTAAATAAAATTTATTCCGGAAATTTGCGAGAACCTTTGAGATCAATGGCAAAAAAAGTATTTATTATTCTCCCTTTTATTTTCATTATTCTTTCTGCCTTTTTAAATGGCTATTCACAGGATATTCATTTCTCACAATATTTCTCTTCCCCTCTTATTTTAAACCCCGGATTAACCGGTCAGTTCGATGGTGATTACAGGATAATAAGCAATTACAAAAATCAATGGGGTTCAATTAGCGGTTTTCCTTTTGAAACAATTTCGGTATCAACAGATAAATCCTTTTTAAAAAATAAACTGTCTGGCGGATTTTTATTTTATAAGGATAAGGCCGGTGATTCAAAAATGGGCATTAACCAGATTAATTTTTCTCTTGGATCAAGAGTGTCTTTTGATGATAAAAACAGTATTTCGACAGGCATTCAGGGGGGGTGGGCCCAACGAAGCATTGATGTTTCCAATCTTACCTGGGATTCGCAGTACGATGGAAAAACCTTTAACAAAGCCTTGTTTTCCGGAGAAAACACAGCCCCTGTGAACTTCAATTATTTTGATATTAATGCCGGAACTTACTATAAAGGGGTGGTGAACGATTTGTTGAGTTTCAATGCCGGAATCGCGGCATTCCATCTGAATAATCCTAAACAAAGTTATTTTGAGAACAAAGATAAACTTCACGTAAAATGGACTTTTCATGGAGGAGCAGCCATTGGTTTTAAAAACTGGAATAAAACCTTACTCCCTACCTTTATGATTTTGCAACAAGGGGGCGCAAGAGAAATAAACATTGGAGTTGCAATGAAATATAATTTAGGAATGGATTCGAAATATACCGGAATTAATGTTTCCTCCAATATAGTTTTCGGTGGATATTACCGATTAAAAGATGCCCTGATTGCTTATACAAGGTATGATTTTAAGGATATTTTTTCCCTTGGTTTCAGCTATGACATTAATCTTTCCAAATTACGCACTGCAAGTTATTCCAGGGGCGGTGCCGAGGTTTTTCTTTCCTTTACAATCCGCAGGAGCAACGTTACCGTTCAAACCGGTGATAAAATAAAAGAGTAAGATAATATGATTTTTATCATTTTTTAATTTTCTGGATTCGACTTTATTTGTTATCAAATCAGGATTTTAAAAAAATAAATTTGAAAATGGCCAACTCAATATCCAGATCAAAAAAAACTGAAGGGCCGGTTCCCCAAAAAAAATCCAATGAACCTTTAATAAAAAGGAAACCGGCTCCCCATCCATTCCTAAATTCAGAAAAGGCCCACAAGGAAATCCTTGCCGGAGTAGTTGAAAAAAAGAAATTTAAAAAACTTGTAGAAGACAAAATAATAAAGCAACTCGCCAAATACGGTGGAATCACCGAGCAGGAAATTCTTGAGCGGATGGATTACTACATTGAACTGGAAAAGCTGCAGATGGAACTGGTAAAATTGCAACAATGGGTGGTAAAAGAAAAAAAACGTGTTGCCATTATTTTTGAGGGAAGAGATGCTGCCGGTAAGGGTGGAGCAATCAGGAGGTTTTCACAGCAGATAATGCCCAGGCACAGTAAAATTGTTGCCTTGCCGGCACCAAATGAAGTGGAAAAGGGGCAATGGTATTTTACAAGATATGTGAAAGAACTGCCAAACCCGGGAACCCTTGTTTTTTTCGATCGAAGCTGGTACAACAGAGCCATTGTTGAACCGGTAATGGGTTTTTGCAGCAAAGAACAATATGAAGAATTTATGCGGCAGGTGAATGATTTCGAACATATGCTTTATGAAAATGGCATCATCCTGATAAAATTCTGGTTTTCTGTTTCTCAGCTTGAACAGGAAAAAAGATTTGCTTCAAGAGAAAAAAATCCTCTGAAAAACTGGAAGCTTAGTCCGGTTGATAAAAAGGCCCAAAAACTGTGGAAAGAATTTTCTTACTATAAAGATCAGATGCTTTCAAGAACTCATACCAACTATGCCCCCTGGGTAATTGTACGTGGCGACAACAAACTTCATGCACGTTTGGAGAGTATTCGTTACGTTCTAAATGCCATTGATTACGAGGGTAAGGAAAATGCTGAGGTTTCTCTTCTTCCTGACCCCAACATCATCGGCAGATATTATCTGAGAAACCAAAACCTTGATTAAATTATTTCAAAAAATACAAACCAAAAAAAATCAAAATGAAAAACAACCTAAAGAGAAAAGAACTGCAGGAAAAATTAATTAACCACATTTCAGGTTTCGCATCCACACTTGCAAAAGCAGATTCAAAAAAATTAAAAAAGTCGGTAAGAAAAGCCAGCAAATTAATTGCAAAGGCAATTTTAAAAAACACTGATGAAGCCGAAGTGAAAGTTTCTCTAAATGATTCAATTTCAAAAAAAGCAAAACCTGCAGAGAAGAAACCTTCAAACAAGAAAAAACCAACCCACATTACACGTAAAAGAAGAAAACCGCCTACAAAAAAAATTGCAGTTAAACCCATTGAAAATGCCAAAGCTGTTCCCAATAGCAACGGAGCAGCCGCCACTTCTACCGAAAATAAATCTGAAAAAAAACCTGTGGTAAAATAGAGTGTGCGTATTACATTATGCTGGGAACATAAGAAACCCTTTTCTTGGTGTAAGTAACCGAAAATTCAAACCCGCTGCTTCTGCCCATAATGGCTGCCAGAGGAGAAACATTAATATCATAACTCATCCTGAAAACATATTCACCATATTCCATTCCTGTGTGAATGATAATGGCATCCTTATTCCTGTAATAAGGCCCGGCAAAAAATTTCATTTTCTTTTCTTCGTAATTGTAAAAACAAAGACCACCCAACTGCAACTCATTATTATTTGCCTGCCTTTGCAACATAAGATTTCCCTCTGCAGTGAACAAACTATTTATCCTGTACCTGGCTCCACCGAAACTCAATATCCTGGCCGGCAATTTATTTTTTCCTCCTAAAAAAGTTTCCTTCGGCTGCGTTAAATGAAGGCCCGATAGCCCAACATATGGACTAAATTTTTTAGCCGGATTGGTGTAAAAATATTCAAGTCCGAAATTCGCTTCAGGAATAAAAAAACCAACTTTTGAAAAGTTTTCCCCGCTTGAAATCGTTTGATCAAACTCACCGGTGGAGGAATTATATTGATTGTCGAAGGTCACATTATTTTGGTTTATGCTTTTTTGAATAAACCCCAATTGAAGGCCTGTGGTAAGATGATGAATCCGGTTGGGGTCAATGGTAATTTCATACGCCCCCGATAAAACAAAATTCAAAACATTATAACCGGCCGAACCCGCCCTGTTGCTTATCAAATAAGAACCTAACCCAAATTTTCTATAGGGCATGTCGAACGAAATGGCATCCGTAATGAAAGGTTTTGCAATTAATCCGCCCCATTGACTTCTGTGCTGCAAATGTGCCTTCCAGTCAGCATCGTCAAACATCCCGGTTGAAGCAGGATTTACCCAAAGAGGAAATGCATAAAATTGCGATAAATGCGGATCCTGAGCCCAAACCGGATTCTGAAACAAAAGAATCAGGGGAAGGAATAAAATGCCAAATCGTTGCTTTATCATTTTTTTTTATTTTTTATATAAAAAAATATATCCTTACCTTATCAGTGTTACATCCCCTGTTTTCTCAATATACTCATCCTTGGCAGTAACTACCTTTAATATGTAAACATATACCCCAACCGGTTGAACTTTTCCATCTTTTTTCCCGTCCCATCCTTCAAACTGGTTTGAAGATTCAAAAATACTTTCTCCCCATTCATTGAATATTCGGAGGTAAACTGATTTGAATGGCCCCCCTTTCACAAACAAAAAGTCATTCTGCCCATCCTCATTCGGTGTAAATCCGGCAGGAACCACGGGTGGGAATATCAGCAAATCAACAAAAATCGAATTTTCAGAAGTGTCCCGGCAGCCAAATTCATTCATCACAATTTGAGTGACCTTAAAGTTCCCGTCATTGTCAAAAATTTTAACCGGGTTTTGAACATCCGAAATTCCGCCATCACCAAAATTCCACTGCCAAATGCTGGCTCCCGATGAATTATCTGAAAACTGGATTGGGAAATCTGCAAAAGCGGTTCCTGAGGAAAAGCCGGCTGTAGGTTTAGGATTTACAGAAACATTTTGCGAAACAGAATCAAAACAACCACCGGATGTTACAAGGGAAAGGGTAACTTCATAATTCCCCGATGCCGCGTATTTATTGAATGTTTCGGCCCCTGACCCTGAATTCGAATCCCCAAAGTTCCACTGCCTGCTTATTATTGAATCCCCGCTAACAATTGTTTTGTCGGAGAAAAACAGGGTGTCGTAATAACATTGGGAAGTGAAATTAAAGGATGGAATAATTTTTCCGAAAGAAACCTGTTTGTTTATCGTATCAAAGCAATTATTTTCTGTTTGAACTGCCAATGTAACAAAATAGTTTCCTGCTGTATCAAAAAGGATTGATGGATTCTGAAGGATGCTGCTTTCTCCGTTTCCGAAATTCCAGTTCCAGCCAATAATGCTGTCATTATTTTCTACTGATTTATCAGCATAAAAAACACTGTCGTAAATACATTTGGAATTAAATGTAAAATCCGGTTGTATCTGGTGAATTGATAATTGCTTTTCAGTGGTATCGGCACAATTTTTATCCGAATTTGTAATCAATTTTATCTGATAGTTTAAAGCAGAATCAAAATAAATAATAGGATTGGCCCAATTGGCGGTGTCCCCGTTTCCAAAATCCCAGTGATAATCCGAAATAGTTCCGGTTGAAATAGTGCTTAAGTTTTTAAAAGGGACCGACAATTTATTACACTCAGAAACAAAACTAAAATCCGTTTTGGGGAAGGGGTTAAATGAAACAGTGACGGAATCCGATACATCTGCACAACCTCCAGTAGATGACAAAACAAATGTTAAAAATTTTCCTTCATCTGAAATGCTGTGATAATAGTTGGGAAAAAGATTGGATGAATCCGGCAAAAAATATCCGCTTCCGTTTCCTGACCAAAATCCTGAGGTTGTTCCCCCGGTAATATTTCCACTCAAGGGGAAACCACTAGTATCAACGCAAACAATGGTATCCGGAAAAGTAATTTCCACATTTGGCTTTTTTGTCCACTCCACAATTAATGAATCATAAATTTCCTTGCAACCTCCATTATTTGTTGATGTCAGTTTAAAAATTATTGCTCCAACAGTGGTATCCGTTACCGTAGGTAAATAAATAGTGTTTATCGTTGAATCGTCAGGAAAAAACAATCCGTTTCCTGTGGTGGTCCATTTCCCACTTGTGCTTCCACCTGTAACTGAACCACTCAGACTTACAAAATATGGCCCCGAAAGACAAACATTCTGATTACTTCCTGCCTCAACTATAGGAGTTGGGGCAACAGGAATTACCAGAGTGTCATTTACGGCATTGCAAATTCCATTTCCGGTAGTGGTAGCCACTAAAATTAATGTGGAATCTAACAAATCAAGGCTACTCAAAGTATAGGTTAACAATAAATCAGAATCGCTGGGCAAAAACAACCCTGTTCCCTGAGTCGCCCAATGAATGCCTGAAGAATGCATTATTTCTGCAATCAGATTTATTACGGAATCATTTCCGCAGGCTGGTTCATCAAAAATGCCGGTAATTTTGGGTGAGGGGTCAATCGAAATTTGCTGATCATCCTCTATATTTACACAGCTGTTTGTTGATGTTAATGTTATTATTACACTTCCTGAGGCGGTGTCGGAATTACTAAAAGCATATTGAGCATTCAAAGATGTGTCGCTTGGTTCAAATGTCCCTGTTCCTGAGGAAGACCATTTCCCGGTATTGGTAGTACCCAAAACCAAGCCCAAAAGAACTGCCTCCTTATTGGCACAAACAATTTGATCAGGACCTGCGGTTACAACGGGAACAGAAGTAATAATAATTTGAGCAGTATCCGAAACAGGATAACAATTTCCGTTATTTGTTGAGGTGAGAATAATGTTTGTACCCATTGCTGATGTATCAGCTGAACTTAATTGATAAATGGCAGTTAAAGAATTAATAGTTGGCAAAAACAATCCGCCTCCGGTGGAACTCCACATCCCCGAATTTGTTGGTCCCCAAACAAAACCATTCAGAATTATTGTTTGAACACCTGAACAAATTATCTGATTTGACCCTGCATTTACTTTGGGTGCGGGTGTAATATTAACTGTAATTGAATCTTTTCTCAGACAGGAATTAGTGGAGGAAATTACAAATGAAATATTTCCTTTGGACGTATCCGAATCACTTGGTATATATTGTGCATTTAAAGTTAAGCTGTCGGGGACAAACTTACCCGAACCTGAACTTTCCCAAATTCCGGTAGATGTGCTTCCCGTAATAATTCCATTTAAGATAATTGTATCCTTATTTCCACAAACAGTTTGATTCAACCCGGCATCAACCAGCGGAACAGGAGTTAA
>JAHEZO010000230.1 GCA_023250995.1 Flavobacteriales bacterium
CTACGGTATAATTTTTAAAATTTTATGGATTCATTTTGAGGGGGCAACCCTTCGTAATTTCAATGTGAATTTTTTAGTTTTGTCGTTCATAATTTCTTATAGAATGAAAAACTTTCCCCTTCTTGCATTACTTCTATCCACAGGAGTTCATTTATCACTGTTCGCCCAAAACCTGGTTCTCAACCCAAGCTTCGAAAACACTTCTTCCTGTCCCGGAGGAATAAGTGAATTTTACAAATGCACCAATTGGGATCAGATGAACGGAGGAGCCCAAGGCTGCCCCACCCCCGACTTATATGCCTCTTGTTCTTCGGTTATAGGAGGATCAAACAGTCCGAACGCACTCCTGGGTTTCCAGCAATCGAGAACCGGAAACCACCATGCAGGAATCATTCTTTTTGAAACGGCTCCAATCATTAATGATACTACCTGCAACAACGCTGTCCTCGATACGTATCGGGAATATATACAGGGGCAATTGTCTGCTCCCCTCTCTGCCGGGATGGATTATTGCGTTACCTTTTTTGTGAATCTTGCCGGAGGAGTAAAATGGGGAACAGCCGATATAGGGGTTTATTTCTCCAGTTCACCCACAGTGCAGGATTGCAATAATCCAATTCTTACGGTGCTTCCCCAATTGAAATACAGCGGCCCTCCCCTGCTCGATACCATCAGCTGGGTTAAATTACAATGGACTTATAATGCCACCGGAGGAGAACAATATTTTGTGATCGGAAATTTTACTCCAAATTCAAATGTTACAGTGGCAAATAATTATTGCAAATCCTGGCAAAATACTTATGCTTATTATTTCATTGACGATGTTTCGGTAACTCCGGGGGCTTGTGTCCCCTGTCCGCCCATATCCATTTCAGTTGCCTCTCAAACAAATATTTTATGTGCCGGTGATAGCAGCGGAGCAGTTTCAATCTTCTCTTCGGGAGGTCAAACCCCTTATTCTTATAACTGGTCACCTGTGTTAAGCGACAGTTCTGCCATATCTGGTTTACCTGCGGGAACATACTATGTAAATACTTCCGACAGTAATTTATGCATTGGCAACGATACCATCATTATTACAGAACCCCCTTCACTCAATGTTTCCATTGGTGTAATTTCAGGATGCGGGGCAAACCTTGGTTCGGCCAAAGCAACTGTAACGGGTGGCGTTTCCCCTTATAATTACCTATGGTCAAACAGCTCCACACTGGATTCGATAAGTTCACTTTCAGCAGGAACATATTTTATCACCGTTACCGATTCAAATAATTGTAAAAGTATTTTATCTACCACCATAACTCAATCTGCATTGCTGAATTTAATTCCCTCCTCTACCCTTGCCTCCTGCGGTACAAATAATGGTACTGCAAGTGTAACGGCAAGCGGTGGTAACAGTCCCTATTCTTATTCATGGTCTAATGGCGATACCAGTCAGACAGCCACCGGCCTTTCTGCAGGAACCTATGATGTAACTGTGTACGAATCAGGAAGCGGTAACGGTGTTTTCTGGAGTGAAGATTTTACTTCTGGTGGTTCGGCATGGACTTTAAATCAGATTGGACCGGGTACAAACGGAACTACAGCAAACAGCTGGATAATCAATAACAACAATGGATGCGGCCCTTGTGGGTCGGGAGGTAATTACCTTCACGTTACCTGCTCCGGTGGTTTTATTTGCCCCTCACCGGGTGAATGTTTTTATGACCTTAGCTTTGCTTCCCCTTTTGGTGATCCCACAACGGATAAATTTGTTTCCTCACCTGATATTTCAACGGTGGGTAAAACAAATATTGTTTTAAAATTTCAATATCAATCGGGAGGAGAAGCAGGTGGTGATTATGGTAAGGTTCGCCTGAGCAACAACGGTGGATTAACATGGACAGATTTACCCACCCAGTATGCAGGTGTTTCAACCTGTACACAGGAGACTATCAATATCCCTGCCTCCTTCGAGGGAATTTCCAATTTCAAAATCGCATTCAGATGGATTAATAATTCAAGCAATAGCGGAAGCGGAAATCCTTTTGCCATTGATGATGTGCAACTCAGTGCAGCAGCAAATAACAGTTGCCTAAACATGACCAGTGTTTCGGTTGGATCCTCATCAGGTATCTCCTCATCCGTACTTGCAAATAATTCCTCTTGCTCCGTAAATAACGGTTCGGCTTTGGTAAATGTGAGTGGTGGCGCTTCTCCATACAGTTTTATTTGGTCAACAGGAGATACCACTGCTGCCCTTACCGGACTTGGTGCCGGAAATTATTTTGTAACGATAACCGATACCTCAGGCTGCACCCTGGCAGATACGGCCATAATAAGTATTTCGGGCGGTCCGGTGGCTATGTCCTCCACTGTTAATGTTTCTTGTTTTGGAGGGAATGACGGAACTGCTTCGGCTTTGGTTTCGGGAGGTATTTCACCCTTTACTTTTTTATGGAACAACCCCTTATCCTCCACCTCTTCTACGGCCACAGGATTGCCGGCAGGCAATTATATAGTTACCGTTACAGATGCAAACAATTGCAAAGATACGGCCCTGGCAGTAATTGTTGAACCAACGCAAATTACAGCAAATTCAACCATTACAAAAGCATCCTGCGGATTGGCAGATGGTTCCATAACCTTAAATGTAAATGGTGGTGCAACACCCTATTCTTACAACTGGAACAACGGACAATCATCCATAACTGCTTCCGGTCTGGTTGCCGGAAATTATTCAGCCACCATTACCGATGCAAACTTGTGTACAAAAAATATTTTTGTTTCGGTTAGTAATGCAGGAGCTCCCTCCATCACAATATCAATAATCAACCCTACTTGTTTTGGCAATAGTAACGGAAGTGCTTCGGTAAATTCCTCGGGAGGTTCAACCCCTTACAGTTATAGCTGGAGCAATGGCAGCACCCAATCCCAGATTTCAAATCTATCGGCCCAGATTATTTTTGTTACTGTTACCGATGCCGGTAATTGCATTTCGGTGGCAAGTGATACCGTAAATAATCCACCTCCCCTTCAGGTAAGTTTTGCAGGGGGTACAAATTCCGATTCAATTTGTAAAGGAAATTCTATTTCGATAACTGCTTTTGGAGGTATCTCTTATCAATGGAGTTCCGGACAGACCGGCAGCACAATAAGTGTAAACCCAGCTTCTGATACTTCATTTATTGTTACAGCCACTGATACAAACGGATGCTCGGGAAAGGATACTTTCGATGTGGTGGTAATTTCTGCAGCTATTTCAAAAGTTTGTTTGGGCAATAGTATTAAATTAACATCGGGTAACGGCACTGCCTATTTATGGAGCACGGGTGAAACAACACAGGCCATTTTTATTTCACCGGGCGCTCCTTCCAATTATTATGTTACGGTTTCTACCTCTTGCGGCACACTAAAAGATTCAATTTTAGCCGTTGCCGGTTTGAATGCATTTGTTTCGAATGATACCACAATAGAACGGGGAACCACAATTCAGATTTCAGCTTCCGGTGGAACCGATTATGTTTGGAGCACGGGAGAATTATCCGGTTCAATAAAGGTTTCTCCAGTGGTAAATACTCCGTTTATGGTTACCATTACCGATTCTTCGGGTTGTTCAGTTACAGCGGTAATAAATGTTTTTATTGATGATTCACAACATTTTCTTTCGATTCCCACCATTTTTTCGCCAAATAAAGATGGTTTAAATGATATTATTAAAGTTCATGGGATGGGAATTAAAGAATATAAAATTATTATTTATGACCGATGGGGTGAAAAAGTTTTTGAATTTTCCTTTACAGGTTCATCCACCGTTGGCTCAGCAGAAGGAATTTGGGATGGAACATTAAATGGGGCACCTTTGAACTCAGCAGTTTTTATTTATATCCTTGACGGAATTTTTTCGGATGGAAAGGAGTTTCATGAGAAAGGAAATATTACGCTGGTGAGGTGAATAAATGTTGGCTGCAAGCGTAAAAAATGACAGTGCTTCGTGGACAAAGACAAAGCAGTTTGAATGTAAAACAAAAAACTAGCTTGACTGTCTCGTCTTGATTAGGGTTTACAATTGACATTTTAAACCTACTTCGGTGGAAAGGACGACCACCCATACAACAAACATATTTTCAAATTACTTTACTTTTTTGCAGATACTTAAATAGTTAATATTCTTACTTATTTATAAATACAACTAAAAATTAAAATAATTAACTCTTAAAAAAAGACAAAGGAAAATTAAAATGTCAATCAAAATCACCCTTGATTCAAACTTAATTAATATTAAACAGAAACTTGAACCTGTCAACAAGCTAGAAGAGCTTTTTGAAAGGGGAATAATTCAAATTGTCGGCACGGAAAGACTTTATGAAGAAATGCGAAAACACATACCAAAGGCATTTGATAAAGCAAAAAAATATAAAAACATAGGAGAACCTTTTGTTGTAGGACATTCCCGAATTGGACACGCATACATAACCTCAGAAAATCCGACACTTCCGACTTTTCAGGAGATTTCTGAAATTTTATTTTCAAATATTCAATGTGACAAATTAACTGAAAATCAAATTAATGATGTTATGCATCTAATTGCCCATGCTCATTCGGATTCGAATTTTTTTGTTACAAACAACACCAGTGATTTTATTCATGGCAAGAAGAATAACAAAAATAGAAACTTAGAATTGAGGAATCAAACAAGAGAAAAATTAAAAGAAAAATCTATTTTTGTTATGACAGCTCAAGAAATGGTTGAGTACCTCAATAATAAATAATGCTGGAAATAGCACCCTCGCAATATATTAGGGTTCGTGTAAGCTGCAAGCCCATTTTTCAGGAAATTTAAATTTGTGTTGGGGTTGCCATAACTGATGGAGACTATTTTTTAAATTTGTATTAGCGAACAGCCTTTTGCTTTTTAAACCAGCACATTGCTTTGTTGCTAACCGTTTTGCCAAATTCCAAAAACCCACCCTCGCGAATCTGAAACACTTTAAAGTCAAAGTATTTTGTGCTCTCAAAAAGACAAAAGTTTTATCAAATCTTTATTCTCCAGCGTCCATCTCAGCAAACTGTTGTTACCGGTTTCAAGACCGAATTTTTTGCAAATCCTCGACCGGTAATTTTCAACACTTTTCGGAGTGATAAACATACGCAGGGCAATTTCCTTGCTCGATAAATTATTGCTCACAAGCTGCAAAACTTTTTTTTCGGTTTTGGTAAGCGAAAGAAGTCCCTTCTCCATCTCATTTCTTTTCTTGCGGAAAACATCAATATTTTCGAGATGTTTTTGCATATCCTTACTTATATATTGCTTCCCGTTCATTACTGTTTCAATGCAATCCATAATTTCACCGGCCGAATTGTCTTTTAAAATAAATCCATCAGCTCCCGAATTAAGGGCCATGTTCAGTACCTCCCCGCTTTTGTACATGGTAAGTATGATAATTTTTGATTTTGTGTGGTTGTTTTTCGCCCCCCTGCAAATTTTAATTCCATCTTCCCCCGGCATTTCTACATCCAAAAACGCAATATCCGGTTTAAAAGATTCAATTTTTTCTCCGGCCGACAACCCGTTTTCTGCCTCAGAAATTTCGGCACCTGGTGCAACCGACCTGATAATATCAATCAGTCCTTTGCGGAAAATGGGATGATCATCGGCAACAAGTATTTT
>JAHEZO010000074.1 GCA_023250995.1 Flavobacteriales bacterium
TGCAAGTCTGCCAGAGGTATCAATTAACACTTCTTTTATTCCGGATGGAATTTTAACTTTTGCCTCATAGGTTGGCTGCAATTTATCCCAACCAATCCACCTTGGCAATACCGTGGCATCGGTTTTTTTTACAAACCATTCGTTCGGGATATGATAATTATATTTATTCCCGTCATTGGCAATAACCTGGAAATCGAGAGGCATTTGCATCCGGTCTTTCCTTTTAAAAGTAACAATATAATTATCTTTCGATTTCGTTTTTGTTGAATCAAGTGCGGCCCCGGGTTCAGATTTTTCCTCAAGGCTTCTATCCCTTTTTATGCATTTAACTCCATAGTCAATTCTTTTGGTTGTTTCGAACCATTCGTCAAAAAACCAGTTCAGATCAACTCCGGAATAACTAATGATAGAATTTCTGAAATCTTCAAAATAAGGATGGCAGATTTTCCACTGGTTAAAATAATTTTTCATGGCTTTAAGAAAAAGTTCCTCTCCTAAAACATATTGAAGGTTATAGAGCATAGTAGCCGTTTTATAATATACATGCCTGTATCCTCCTCCGTGTTCCAGTGCTCCGCCAAATCCATCCGAATGAGTGTTTATCGGAGGATCCTTATGCCTTAAAGCATCATCCACATACCATCTGAATCCGCTCCTGTCGCGCGACATGGCAGGTTTGCGGAACATTCCTGCATACCCTTTTTCAGGAGTTTTTTCTTCCGGAAGGGTATCTCCCTCCAGCCGTTCCAAACCCCAAACTGTAAGAAACTGGGTGAATCCTTCATCCAATGCTGCCCGATAGGTTTCGTTGTTGCCAACCTGGCCGTAAAACCAGTTATGCCCAACCTCATGAACCAACAATCCTCTGTATTCTGGGTCAGCCCCACCGTCCAGGGTAAGCATGGGGTATTCCATTCCGTCACGTGCATCGGCAACAATCATTTTATTGTAAACATAGTTACCAATGTCGTCCGAAAAGGTTTGGATAATTTTAGCCGTGTATTCAGCAGCGTTTTGCCAACCGATTGCATGAGATTCCTGGGCCAATGCAATGCATTGAATTTTTCTTCCGTCTGAAAGGGTAGCTTCACTTTCTCCGATTCGGTAGGTTGGGTCGGCCGTAAAGGCAAAATCGTGAACATTTTCGGCATGAAACCTCCACGTTTTTCGCTGGGTGCTGTCGTAAGGAGTAACCACCGAAGGTTTTTCCTCCCATGGTTTGGAAGCGAAATTTTTAATATCCAGTTTTTGTCTGAGCTCAGGAGGAAGGACTTCATTGCGGTTCAAAAGAAACCCGGTGGCATCAAGAACAAAATTGGAAGAAAGGGTAAGCTCAACATCAAAAGCTCCAAAATCGCCATAAAATTCCCTTCCCAGGTGCTGGTCTTTGCACCATCCGAACTTTCGGTCGTAAACAGTAATTCTCGGATACCATAATACTCCATCATAATGTTTGGTATCCATGCTTTTTGAATTAAATATTTTCATTCTTCTCCTAACTTCCCCCTCAGATTCAAAATAGGTCTTAAATTCAATGTCAAAAGCCATGGATTCACCGCTTTTTAACGGCTTTGGCAGCCACACTTTTAATATAGTGTTTTCAGTTTCCGTTTTTAAATCAATTCCATCAACGCTGATCCTGTTAACCATAGTCCCAAGCTTTTGTTTTTCGTATTTTCCGTAATCCGGTTTTTTAAAATTGCTGTTTTCAAGTTTATCCAGATAGGAGCCGGGTTGAAAGGCATTTTGGTAGAGGTGAAAATAGGCCACAGAAAGTTCATCCGGAGAATTGTTCCAGTAAACAAGTTGTTCGTTTCCGGTAATAACATCCGTTTTTTCGTCAAGATTTGCCTTTATGGAATAATAAACATCCTGCTGCCAATACCCCTCGAAAGGTTTCCGGTTTTTCCAATATTGAGGGTTATCTGCATTTCTGTAAGTATTGGGCGGAAGGGTTGGATTGTACGATTGAGAATAAAACGGAAGGAAATTGAAACAGGCCGGAAAAAATATTAATAATACCCTGCAAAAAAAGGTGAGTTTTTTTTCCAGAAATGAAGAATCAACATCTTTTTTCATAATAATAAATTTTTTAAGGTTGGCTAAAGTAAAATTTTTTAATCATTTGGTTGATTGATTTTACTTTGATTATTAATCTATCCTATTTGATTTTGGCAGCATAAACAGTTATTTTTGGCTGCAACGAATTCATTTTTATCTTTGCAAACCATTCAGGACATAAAACCTTTTATTATTCAACAAAATGGCTATGAAAAAAAAGTTTTTTATTAAAATTTTAATTTCCCCCGTTATTGCAGGAGGGCTTATTTTATCAGGTTGCAGCGGAGATTCCGGAAAAAATGAAGATGAAAAAAGCCCTGCAAAAATTGACAGTGCCCATGCCACTCTTTTTCAGGTTGGAGACGAACTGTTCAGCATACCATCGCCCATCCAAACAGCCGTGCTTATTAAGGCATCGGGAGCAAATTACGACAAAAGCATGCTCAACAGTGCCGACAAAGCTGCCTCTTATTCTACCCGCGTTCAGCGTTCATTAAATTTGGGTGTTTACGGAGCCGATCTCGCTTATATCACCATGTATGATCAAACCCAGGAAGCCCTTTCCTTTTTAAATGCTTCACGCAAAATTGGAAATGAACTTGGGGTTACAAGCGCTTTTGACGAGGCCCTGCTGAACAGATTTCAAAAAAATATGGGCAAAAGAGATTCTCTCTTATATCTGGTTGCCGAGGCTTACAGGGCAAGCGATAGCTACCTGAAAAACAATGAAAGAGAAGATGTGGGAAGTTTGATTCTTGCCGGTGGTTGGATAGAAGCACTTTACTTCGCCACAAAAGTTGCAAAGACCTCCAGCAGCCCTGAAATTAACCGCAGGATAGGAGAACAAAAAAACACTCTTGAAAACCTGATCAAGTTACTTCAAAAAAACAACAACAATGAAGAATTTGCCGAAATTGTAGATGAGCTTATAAATCTGTACTCCATGTTTGATGAGGTTCAATATCTTTACGCTTTTGAGAAACCGGTTACCGATGCTAATAAAAAATTAACGGTAATCAACAGCAAGAGCGATGTAAAAATTAGTCCTCAGCAATTAGAGGCAATTCATCAAAAAATAGGTGAAATAAGAAATATAATTATTGGATAGAATTCCGGTTCTTCCAACTGAAAATTAGAGGGGGGACCTAATAAACGAACAAATCAGAATTACGAGATGAAAACGCTTTCAAAAATTTTTTTAGCCTCTTTGTTTTTTGCCGCCAGTCAAATGACAACGACCAAAGGCCTGGCTCAGTGCGACACCATTGCAATGCTTTGCGCAAAACACATTACCGGAGATTTTATTTCTGACGGGCAGCAATACAGGGCCTTATTGCTCGGAGAAGAAACCTCAGAATTTCATGCAACATTTTTTGGTGGCAGCACTTACCGGATTGCCTCCTGCAGCGGGTTGTCGGACGGCAATCTTGTTTTCAGATTGTTTGACGAAAAAAGAAACCTGCTTTTTTCCAACAGTGATTTTAAAAATTCACCCTATTGGGATTTTGAAGTTAAATCTACCATTAATTGCATTATTGAGGCCCAGCTCGATCCGGCACTTCTAAATTCGGGTTGTGCAGTCCTTTTGGTTGGATTTAAACAATAATTTAAATAAAAACATCTCAATATCCAATACTTTTTACCCTATACTTTTTTACCATAAATTAACCCATGAGTGAACGGATATTAAAGGCCCTGATGCAATTGTTTGCCATTGTTGCTGACGTGGATGACCTTTCGAATAAAAGCCGGGCCATTGTTGAGCTTTTTCTTAAACAGCAATTGAGTTTAGAATCAGTTCCAGAGTATTTAAAGCTATACGATGATTTTCTTGAAGCCCACCATAAAGTTTCGCAAAAAAAAGAAGGAAAGAAAAAGCGCACCTCCCTAAACTCGGTTAAGGTTCTTAAAATCTGTACGCAGATTAATGCAGAGCTTACACAAAAACAAAAAGTTGTTGTACTCATCCGTATTCTCGAATATCTGCACTCTGAAAAAGGATTTTCTGAGCAGGAGATGGAATTCGTAACCACTGTGGCTGATACCTTTAACATTTCTAAAGAGGAGTTTGAAAACTGCAAGGCTTTTATAGAGTGCAGGGAAGATAATATTCCCAATTCGGCCAAAATCCTCATTGCAAATAATAAAAAAGAACAGCCGGGCCAATCGCAGGCAAAGCATATTTTTTCTGAAACTCTCGAGGGTGTTATTGCCATTTTAGATGTGGAGAGCGTAAATATGTATGTACTTCGTTATTTCGGCACAACGGAGTTGTACATTAACGGCCAGTTATTAAATATTGCCAGTGCCAACATCCTTACCCAGGGTTCATCCATCCGGAGTTCAAAAGTAAAACCCATTTACTACAGTGATATTATCAGCCGTTTCATGAGTGATAAGTCGCAGCAGAAAATTGTGTTTACTGCAAAAGAGCTTGAGTTTAAGTTTAAGGGAGGGAAAACCGGTTTGTACCCACTAACTTTTGAGGAGGAATCCAACAACATGATTGGAATTATGGGTGGAAGCGGTGCCGGAAAATCAACACTTTTGAATGTGCTTAACGGAAATGCCGAACCTTCTGCAGGGTCGTTGATGATTAATGGATTTGATGTATATAAAGAACGCGATAAAATTGAAGGATTGATCGGGTATGTACCGCAGGATGATTTGCTGATTGAAGAACTCACGGTTTTCCAGAATCTTTTTTATAACACCAAACTTTGTTTTGATGGTTTTGACGATGAGCAGATTTCGAAAATGGTAATGAAGATTCTTAACAGTTTGGGATTGGAGGAAACACGTGATCTGAAAGTTGGAAACGTAATGATGAAAACCATCAGCGGTGGCCAGAGAAAACGGTTGAACATCGGATTGGAACTGATACGCGAACCTTCGGTAATGTTTGTGGATGAACCCACTTCCGGTCTATCTTCCCGTGATTCAGAAAACATTATGGATCTGCTGAAGGAGCTTTCCCTTAAAGGGAAGTTGGTTTTTGTGGTAATACACCAGCCCTCCTCCGAAATTTTTAAAATGTTTGACAAACTGATTATTCTTGATGTGGGCGGTTTCCCAATTTATTACGGGAACCCGGTGGATGGGGTGATTTATTTTAAACATCGCATTAACCATGTAAATGCCGATGAAAGCGAGTGTAAACTATGCGGCAATGTCAATCCTGAACAAATCTTTAATATTATTGAATCAAAGGTGCTGGATGAGTACGGGAATCTTACAGATAACCGCAAAGTATCTCCAAAAGAATGGAATGAATTTTATAAAGAGAAATTAGAAAATAAATCGGTTGTTGCCGCCCGGACGGTAGTGCCTAAAATTGAATTCCAGATTCCAAACCCCATTAAGCAATTTAAGGTTTTCATTACCCGTGATGTTCTATCAAAACTTACGAATACCCAGTATCTTGCCATCAACCTGCTGGAGGCTCCTTTGCTTGCTTTCATCCTTGGTTTTTTTATAAAGTTTTACAATACAGATGTAAAAACCGGTGGAAGCTATGTGTTTTATTACAGCGAGAACCTGGTGGCTTATATGTTTATGTCGGTGGTGGTGGCTTTGTTTTTGGGCCTTACGGTAAGTGCCGAAGAAATTATACGCGATCAGAAAATTAGAAAGAGGGAATCGTTTTTAAACCTCAGCAACGGAAGTTATCTTGCATCAAAGATTGTAATCATGTTTGTGCTTTCGGCAGTTCAGATGATTACGTTTATTCTTGTGGGTAATTTTATTCTTGAAATCAGGGGGATGACTTTTGATTACTGGCTTATTCTTTTCTCCACTGCCTGTTTTGCCAATATGCTTGGGTTAAATATTTCAGCCACTTTTAATTCAGCCGTTACCATTTACATTTTAATTCCCTTCCTTCTTATTCCTCAGTTATTATTCAGCGGATTGATAGTAAAATTTGAAAAACTTAATCCGGCCATCACTTCTCAAACGGAGGTGCCATTAATTGGAGATATGATGACTTCCCGCTGGGCTTTTGAAGCTTTGGCTGTAAACCAGTTTAAGAACAACAAATTCGAAAAACAGTTTTATTCTTACAACAGGGATGAAAAATCGGCTAACTGGAAAAAGAATTTCTGGAAATCGAGGATTGAAGAGAAAATCGGAATTGTTCAGGATAACTTAACGCAGGGAGGTTCAAAAGATCAAATGATTCCTGCTCTGCTGTTATTAAAAAATGAGCTGGCAAAGGAGTTGCGGCATCTTCCTTCTGATGATAAGAAATTTCAGTTTGAGCAATATATTCCCGTGATTGAAAATCTTACTCCGGAGAAGGTGAGTAACGAGGCCCTTGAACAAGTGCGGAATTTAATTCTCGGAATAAATAAATATTATATCAGGGTTGCCAACGGGGCCAGTGAACGGAGGGATGATAAAATTGGAACGATGAACAAAACCCCGGAAGACAAGGCCATTTTCAATTTACTTAAAAACAACTATGAAAACATCAGCTTAAGTGATTTGGTAACCAATAAAAACGACCTGAATTTTATTATTGAAGTTGATAATATGCTTATTCAAAGGCAGGATCCTGTTTATCTCGATCCGGAGGGGTTCAGGGCACATTTCTTTGCTCCCCGCAAAAAGGTTTTTGGTAATTACATGGAAACTTTCTGGGCCAACATCGGGGTTATTTGGATCATGGCCCTTACGCTTATGATTACCCTTTATTTCGACATTTTTAAAAAGACTCTGGATGGTTTGGAAAAGCTCACTTCCAAAATATTTTCAAAGAGGAAGTAATTCACCACAAAGACCCCAAATTATCACAAAGAATAATAAGCAGTCGAATTCCGCACGAAAAATATTTTATTGGGTACGTAAAAAAAATTTTTAAATTAATTACCCAAATATTAAGAATCACAATGTTTCTATATTGTTAATAAATTAAAACAAAAATCGTTTTAGAACCCCTTTTGCAAACCTCTGGGGACCTCTGTGGTGAATAAAATTTAGTTTTTATTTTAGTTGGCTGGGTTAAATACGACCATTTTTTTAGCTCGCCTTGGGCTTATCTTTTATTGAGTTAGCTGCCTCCACCATCTTTTTAACAATTGCCTCCGAGAAGGATTCTCCCGATTCTTCAATATCCCTGATTTCATAATTTGCTCCTAAAACTTTTTTTATCATATAAAAATGGTGGTACGACTTTGAACCATCGGGCAAATCAGATTTATAAATAAGTAATTCGGGTGTTTCGCTCAGGATTGTTGTTTTAAAAAGGAGGTCGCTTTCGAGGTCGCTTTTTTTCAGGGCAATATCGCCTCCGGGAGCAATTTTTATCTGAAAAAAAGTTCCTACCCTTACTTCAATGTCACCATAGGATTGAGCCATTACTTCAAGGGTACCGATGGAACTGTCGGGAACCATAAGGGTTACATTGAGTCCATATTGGCTCAGGTCAAGCTCCATCATTCCCTGAACATCCATAGGTTCCTCTTTTAATTCATTATTTCCGCTGCAACCGGCAAGCGTAATGATTATTGATAAAAGAAGAAATAAAGGATTTTTCATAGAAAAGATTTTTTGAATGATACAAAAGTAAAATTTTTGGGCGGATAAAAAATATTGACGGAATAAATTTGCTTACTTAACAAATGGAAAAGAAATAAAGGAATACCCCCAAATGGTAAAAACAGTGAGTAATAGTTTCAAAAAAGATTTGGAAAAAATCAATGTGCGAACTTCGGGCTTCACTTTTCCCTCTAAAAGACTATATCTTGTAAATCAAGTTACCAATTATTAACTGATGTTACCCAAAGTATATTTTCTGTTCCTTCAAAATATTTTTTTTAGTCGTAAGTCATAAGTCGTAAGTCGTAAGAGGCTTATGTCTTAAGCCATTTTTCCTGGCTTTATAAATTTTATACTTCACGAATAATTTTAAAAATCGTTGCCTTGTTTTGGTATTTTTTACTTCTCGCTTTTAAACCCAAAATCATTTATATTTTTTCCATTTTCTGAACAATCATACCTTCTTTTGACTTACGACTTACCATTATTAAACATTAAGGGAAGGTCAGTTATTAATACCTCATAGTTAATTTCTTTTTTTCTTTTTTCTATTAAAGGGTAAACCCGAAATTAAATTTGTCAGGTGCATTAAGAATTCCCAATTAATATAAATTTTTAGAAATATGACCGAAACCCCCTTAAAAATCTATGTGTTCGACACATCGGTAATTCTTCACGACCACAATGCGATAAATAATTTTGAAGAAAACGACATCGCCATTCCCATTACAGTTCTTGAAGAACTGGATAATTTTAAGAAGGGAAACAACCTTAAAAATTTTGAAGCGCGCGAATTCATCCGGGAGGTAGATCGCCTTTCAAAAAACTTTTCTCTCCAGGAATGGATTCCGATGGATGGTGAAAGCAAAGGCCGGTTTAAAATCATCATGAACCATCATGATTCTGCCATCGATGCCGACAAAATTTTTGATGAAAAAAAAGCAGATCATAAAATCCTGAATGCAGCACTCTGGCTTCAGGAGCAGGAGAAAACGCGGAAGGTGATTTTAGTTACAAAAGATATTAACCTTCGCCTTAAGGCCAAAGCGTTAAACCTTCCGGCCGAGGATTATGAAACAGGAAAAATTAAAGACATAAAAAATTTATATTCGGGAAAAGAATATATTGAAAATATTTCGGGTGACATCATAAAGAAAATATTTACCGAGGGAAGCACGGATGACACAAGTTTTTTAAACGGCCATCTGGTAAACAATCATTTTTACATCCTTAAAAACGGAAAAGCGTCCACCCTTGCATTTTACAATTCGGCAAAAAATGTGGTAGAAAGGGTTGAGAAACATCCCACCTGCGGCATAAAACCACGCAATGCCGAACAAACCTTTGCCCTTCACGCCATCATGAACCCGGAGGTTCGCCTGGTAACAATTCAGGGTGTGGCAGGGACCGGGAAAACATTATTGGCACTTGCAGGTGCCCTGGAGCAAAGAAGATTGTATAAACAAATTGTACTGGCAAGGCCCATTGTTCCTCTAAGCAATAAAGATATTGGATATTTACCAGGTGATATTGATGATAAAATAGGCCCTTACATGGAGCCTCTGTGGGACAATTTAAAATTCATAAAAAATCAATTCAGCGAAACCGATAAGATGTACCGGCAGATTGATGAAATGCAAAGGGATGAAAAAATACTTATCACGCCTCTGGCATACATCAGGGGCAGAAGTTTAAGCAATATTATTTTTATTGTGGATGAGGCACAAAATCTTACTCCTCATGAAGTAAAAACCATAATTACCAGAGCAGGCGAAAACACCAAATTCATTTTTACCGGTGATATCTGGCAGATAGATACTCCTTACCTTGATGAGCAAAGCAATGGGCTTTCTTACATTATTGACAGGCTCAGGGGGAACAGATTATTTGCCCACATTACTCTTGAGAAAGGGGAACGGTCGGAACTGGCAAATCTTGCCAATGAGTTGCTGTAAAATGGTTAATGCTATTGAAAAATTCATAATCCTGCCTTCTCTTTCATTTCTTTAATTATTTTTTCAACTGCAGGACTTTTTTCCTCATACATTTTTATGGCGGTTTCATACCAGTGGAGCAGATTTTTTGACAGATCGTCCAGTTTTTCCACTGATTTTGATTCAGAGGCAAAATAATCGGTAAACTTTCCTTCTTCCATCAAATTATTTTCCAAATCAGTTTTAAGTGCAAAGAGCTGATTTTTTGAATAATTAATTTCCCTGCCCACATCACTGAAATTTTCAAGAAACATACGAAGCGATTTCCGGGAGGCGGAATAATCTGAAATCAGCAGGGCTGTTTCCCTGGCCATGGTATCAGAATAATTTTCCTGAATAAACCTGAGATTTTCATTGCTTTTAATAAGGAACTGCCTTATTTTTCCGGTATCCACCACTTTTATTGATTGCTCAGCCAGCAATAAGGTGCTTCCCAGTTTATCAACTTCAGAAATAAACTTTGAATTGGAATCAGAACAGGAGATTAATAAAAAGCCGGAAAAAAAAACAACAACCGGGAAAAGGATTTTAATATTCATCTTCGTTAAAGAAAAAATCTTCTTTGGTAGGGTAATCGGGCCAAATATCCTCAATGGTATCATAAATATCACCTTCATCTTCAATTTCCTGAAGGTTTTCAACCACTTCCATGGGGGCTCCGGTACGAAGGGCAAAATCAATTAATTCTTCTTTTGTGGCAGGCCAGGGCGCGTCTTCAAGATACGATGCCAGTTCCAGAGTCCAGTACATAGTAATTTTAAAAATTTGAGTTAAAAAAATTCAATTTAAACGAACACCCTGAACAGCCGATGTAAAATAATCAGCAAAATATTTTTTTACACAGGGGGGGGCGTTTTTTTTGCAAAGGTATTTTTTTTTTAATATCAAACAACTAATTGAAAAAATAAATCAGGAAAATAAAAACTTACAAAAAAAAACTCAATAAGTAACTGTTTTTTAGGCGTGTATGACAGACCTGTTTTTAGTTACTAAGTTAAGCATTGTTTCTACATCCAGGCTTGAAAGCAAATATTTGAATTTAAGAAAATGGCATTATTTTTAAAAACACCTCGTGCTACTCAGAATGTTAAGGATTGGCTTGTTGTAGGTTTTAATAAAAAAAAGAGTGAAAATTCTGAAATATGAAGAAAATAAGGCTTTTCAAAAAGCATCTGGGTTTTTTAGGGGAGGTTAGGATGCCTAAAATGTGTAAAATATTTTTGTTTAACATCCGGATTTCTGGGGCCAATTAAAAGTTTTCGGCCTTAAAGTGGGAAATTATCTTTTGTAAAAAAAAAATAAGCGAAAACGTAAAATGCCTTTTGTAGTTTTTTATTAAGGGGAGATAAAAGTTAGTACTCGTCTCCAAGACAAAAATTATTAATAATTTAAATCGCTGGAAATGGAGGAACCACTCTGCAAAAAATAATTACAAAATGTAACTTGTTGACGATTGTATTTCATTATTTTAATTTTCCTCAATGGAAATAGTTGCTGGACCTTTGCCTTCTAAAGTTGTCTCATTCTCCAGAGCAGCAATTCGTTTAGTAAAATTGGGGTGTGAAGAAACCAATTCAGCAAACCATTTCCAAAAGCTGTCATCACCATAATCTTGTTTTAAATATTCTTCGAGATTGACCTTTTTGTAAATTGAACGACCAGAAGCCAATACCAATAAACCACTTTTCAATCCATCGGGGGCTAAATTAAATCCAATATTGTCACAAGTGTACTCACAACCTCTGGAATACGCAGGACCCAAAAAAGGTACAACCAAAGAAGGAAATAAAAGTAGTCTCTTTACCATATGATTTCTTTTAATATGTCCCAATTCATGTCCTATAATAAACTTAAGTAGATTTATATCTTTTTCGTAAGCAATTTCGACTATCTCGGAATATAAAACAACATAATTATTACCCATAAATCTTGCTGCAAATGCATTTAGTACACCTCCAGATTGCATAATATATACAGTTGGAATACTTTTTAACCCAAGCATATTTGATTGAGTAACTACAATATTATAAATATTAGGAAATTGATTTTCGCCAATTTTTATTGCATTTCCTTTAATATACCCGATTAGAAGTCCAAATCTCCCAAAAAGGTAAACAAAAATCAAAACCACATATAAAATTAAAATATACTGTGCATTTTTTTGTGGATCATATGATGAAAATTCCTCGATTAGAAAATCTATAATAAAGTAATACAGTATAGCACTTATTAATAATTTTATTATAAAAAAAACCGTTTCACTTTCGTGTACTTTGAATTCTATTTTTGTTTCCATAGTTTTTTTTGGTTAAAAATAATATTTTTTATACTCTCACCATTGACAAATTTATTTTGTTGATTTCTAAAGTGTTCCAAAGTCAGGGTGGGAATTGTCTCGGAGGAATATTTAATTTTATCGCCAACTTTCGCCTTAAAACTTTTGACTTACAACTAAAAAAACTTTTGATAACAGAAACTATTATTGCCTAACATCAGTTAGGATATTTTATGGAGAGTCTTAAGGACCACATCCGAACGTTGCAAAGCATGGTCAATGTCGGGGCAAACATTCTCCTTTCCGATTTGAAAAAGCAGTCCCGATTTTTCCAGTTCCAAAATTATCCCCCTCTGAACCCCCGACAAAATCATTTTGGTTCCCTGACTTTTAGCCTGTTTGTACACTTCCTCCAGGGTATGAAGGCCGGTAGCATCAATTACCGGAACAAACCGCATACGGATAATTAAAATTTCAGGAGGATTCTCCAGCAATTTCATTGATTCCTTGAATTTATATGCTGCACCAAAAAACATGGGACCAGTCACCTCGAAAACCTCAACCCCTTTTGGAATCACGTATTTACTGATGGCCTTTTCATCTTCTTCCTCCGACAATGAATTGGTAATAACATTCACATTTGAAATCTGTGTCATGCGGTGCATAAAAAGAAAAACAGCCAATACCATTCCTATTTCAATTGCCACGGTGAGATCAACAAACACGGTAAGAAAAAAAGTGGTCAAAAGAACTGCTGCATCGCTTTTGGAGGTTTTTATTACTGAAACAAAAGACCTCCACTCACTCATATTATAAGCCACCACCGCCAGAATTCCGGCAAGGCAGGATAATGGAATAAGGGTGGCCCATTTTGCAGCCACCAACATAATTACCAAAAGAGTTAGGGAGTGGATAATTCCCGAAACTGGCGTTCGCCCCCCGTTTTTAACATTTGTTGCCGTGCGTGCAATAGCTCCGGTAACAGGGATACCCCCGAAAAGTGAGGATGCAATATTTGCCATTCCCTGACCTGTAAGTTCCATATTTGATTTATGGTTACCACCTATCATCCCGTCAGAAACCACAGCGGAAAGAAGGGACTCAATGCCACCAAGCAAGGCAATGGTGAAGGCAGGTTGAATTAATTTCTTAATGGTGCCAAAATCGAATGGAGGGAAATCCGGCAAAGGAAAGCTGGAAGGAATAGCTCCGAATTTGCTGCCAATCGTTTCCACATTTATTTGAAAAAAATGAACTGCAAATGTTGAAACCAGAATTGCTGCAAGCGACCCGGGAATCCGATGAGTAATTTTTGAAAAAAAAACCGAAATTAAAACAGTGCCCCCTGCTATACCAATAGAGAAAAAATTTACTGTTCCCGAATTCAAAAAGTATTCTTTCCATTTACCCACAAAATCGGCAGGGAGGTTTCCCATTTCAAGTCCGAAAAAATCTTTAACCTGGGATGAAAAAATAATAAGAGCAATTCCGCTTGTGAATCCTACGTTAAGAGGGTGAGGGATAAATTTTATTACTGAGCCCATGCGGGCAAAGCCCATCCCCATTAAAAAATGCCGGCAATAAAGGTGGAATAAATTAATCCATCCATTCCATATTGCTGAACAATCCCATATACAATTACTATGAAAGCTCCCGTTGGTCCACCGATCTGCACCCGGCTTCCTCCTAAGAAAGAAACAACAAACCCACCGATAACCCCAGTGATTAAACCTTTTTCGGGAGATACTCCTGAGGCAATGGCAAAAGCAATGCAAAGGGGAAGTGCTACAATACCAACCACAATTCCTGCAATGAGGTCTTTATAAAACTGTGCCCTGGTGTAGGTTTTTAGGGTAATATATAATTTGGGGACAAACATTCCGGAGTAATCTGTGATTATCTTTTTTTAACTCTCTCAGCACTCAATTGAATTGGTCAAAAGCTCTTTAAAAGAAATTCCAACATGCCCCGCCTGTTTTGGTATCAGGCTTTCACCGGTCATTCCGGGAATTGAATTTACTTCCAGAAGAAAAAAGTTCCTCCCGCTTAAAAAATAATCAATCCTTATAATCCCTTTGCAATTTAATTCCTTGTATATTTTTTCGCTTAAGCGCAAACACTCGCGGTATTTATCACCCGGAATATTGGCAGGAGTAATTTCCTTTGTTGACCCATCGTATTTGGACTTCAAATCAAAAAATTTACTCGTTTTCGGGGGAACTATTTCGGTAATGGCCAATGCCCGAATATTTCCACGGTAGTTTACTACACCACAGGTAATTTCCCTTCCACTGATGAAGCTTTCTAAAATGGCCTGTGAATCTTCCTTAAGGGCTTTTAATATGGCGGGTTTTAATTCTCCTTTTTTTTCAACTTTTGTTGTTCCAATGCTCGAGCCTCCATTGTTGGGTTTTACAAAGCAGGGTAACCCAACTTTTTTAAGAATTTCCTTTTCATTAATCTTTTCTCCAGTATAAATTAATAAGGATTTGGCCATATTTATTCCAAGGGGGGCGAGGACTCTTTTACAAATTTCTTTGTTAAATGTTATTGCGGAGGTGTGCAAACCTGAAGTGGAATAGGGAAGGCCGATGAGGTCAAAATATCCCTGGAGCTTTCCGTCCTCCCCCGGGGTGCCGTGTATCATTAAAAAAACAAAATCAAAGATGATTTTTTTTCCCCCGATGGTTATTGAAAAATCATTTTTATCCACCGGAATTTCTTTCTTTTTTTCATTTAAAAAGT
>JAHEZO010000075.1 GCA_023250995.1 Flavobacteriales bacterium
AAAATAACAGCAGCAACATCTTTTTTCACCCCTGGTAGCCCCACCACCACCACCACCACCACCACTATATCCATGTCCTCCCTGAGATCCTTGACCACTTGGAGTGTAAAACGTTCCGAATGATTCCGAATTTCCGGCAATGCCTCCATTTACCCCACCAGTGCTAACTGTGGTAGTAGAATAACCACAACCACCACCGCCACCATTACCATTGCCTCCGGTTGTGCAACAACCTGTTCCGGATCCAATACCACCGCCACCGCCACCACAAGCTCCGTTTGATCCTGTTGTACCACCGGAGCCCGCATTTGCACTATTTGACCCTGGTGAACTTCCCCCACCTCCACCGCTTCCTCCATTATTTCCCCAAGCATTTGAGCCGGAACTTCCGCCAGCCCCTCCACAAGTCCAGGCAGTGCTGTTACATCCCTGAGTGCAACCCAATGAACCATTTGCACCTGTATGTCCGGTTCCCCCTCCGGCTCCAGAAGTACCTGCGCTTCCATTGCCTGCCGTAATATTGCAACGAATAATATTGTAATTAGAAGAACCATCAATATAAATTGCATAATTTGAGCAACCCCTGCCAGAACCGTCTGTTCCAGTTGCGTTTGAGGTTGCCATTACCAAATCCTGCAAGGTCCAACCGCTAACTCCAACGGATTTTATTCCAACCCTATGGCAAACTCCAGAAATACTTTCGGAACCCGAAAAATTAATTGTGGTTACAGCATCGCTTCGTTTTGACCAATTGCCTCCTGAATTTCTGTAACCACCTTCAATGATTACATTGCTTGGAATATTAATAATAGTTGTTTGAGTGTAAGTTCCTTCCATCATTCTGATATGATTTCTTGAAGCAGAAACCAATCCTATTGCTGCGGTTAGAGTTACGGGTGTATTGGATGAACCGCCCGTTGTATTTCCGGTGGACGGGTCAGTGTAAATAAAATCGCAATTTGGCGTACTAATGGTTACCGTGCAGGTTGAGGTGGGGTCTGCACCGGCACAAGCATCATTAGAGGTGAGGGTAATGGTATAAGTTGTTATTGTGGCAGGAAAAGTAATTGCTGCTGAGTTTGCCGTTGATGAGCCATTGGCCCCGGGGGAAGTTACAATTGAAACTCCTGCCGAGGGAGAGGTGCTCCATGTATAGGACGCATTTGCAATGCCCCCAACCGCTGGTGGTCCAACCAGAGTAAAGTTATTCGTTGAACTGGGTAACGCACCACCATTACAAACAGAACTTAAAATCTGTGGTGCGTAAGGAAACCCATTTATTCTTACGCAATCTGAGGTAGTGGTTTTGGATGTAAAATCGGCTGTGCAGTTAGAGGTAATCAAAACCCGATAAAGGCGTGACCCTGCAGTAAAAGGCGGAGTGTAGCTGGCAGAGGTTGCTCCCCCAATGTTTGTCCACCCAGAGGCCGAGCAGCCACCTTGTGGAGTGCCAGTTGCGGTGTTTATTTGCCATTGGTAATAACGGGAAGAAGCATCACCAACTACAGTAAGTGCAGTTGTTGCAGCACTGCAAAGATTTCTATCCGAGCCTGCAGCGGTAGGTTGAGTTACTATTACAGGAGCATTCGCCCATTCCCAGTATATTTTGTATTGTGCCTGCCAATTGCCATTGCAGGCATATTGGTAAGAAATTGTGCCTGAATTGTTCCATTGGCAGGGGGGGTCATTTCTAAAAGGAAGTACCCCACTGATGGAGGAACCAATTGCATTTCCGCAGGATCTGTCATCATCATTTGCACAGCCATTATTGTAAGTACTCCTTGAGCCGCAATTATCGTCCTCCCACGATTCAAGGGAAATTTTAATTCCTGTTGCTGCGGTATTGTTTTGTGTTCGCAAATTTTGATCCGTTGGATTAAACCATCCCGGGCCATCCATGCCATCATCAATCATCCACAAAATCCCAGCATAACTTACATAACCATCTGTATTATCATAAACAACTAAACGCCAGGTTGGGTCATCATCTGTCCAAACATCGTTATTTCCGTAACCATTGTAATATTGGCGGTCATAAACCTGGTAGTTAACGTTTTGAGAAAATGCTTCCCCATCCCAACTCTGTCCGAAGGGAATTGAAAAAATAATAAAAAAAAGAAAAGTAATAGTAAAAAACTTAAATAAAATTTTCATTTTTTTTTCTAGTTATTGTCTGTTAAAATGAAGTGTAATTGGTTTTCCATGCGATTCGGATTCCAGAACTAATTCTGTTGAATCCACTGAGATAATTTTATTGCTTTGAGTGTTAATTTTTTCTCCCGATGAAAATTCCAATACCAGGGTTTCATTGTTAAGCGTCCATTTACCGGAATGAGCTAAGGATTCTTTTCGGTAAAACTGAAAGGAATTATCAGCACTAAAAAGGAATTTTGTGATACCCGGCTTAAGCTGCCGTGAAATATAATCTAACAGGGAAACCCTCTCAGTTGTGATTTTTATTGTTCCGTTTGAGGAAATCGGAACACTCAGGCCAGAAGCAGGAATAACATCAATTGAATCTTTTGCCGAAATGGTGCAAAGAACCCAATTCCCGACAATAAGATTTGGTTGAATTGGGTTGGAGAATTCCCCAATTTTTTTTGTTTTGCCTTCAATAAAAATAAAAGAAGTAAGAAAAACAAAAATAAAGGAAAGAAGGGGTAAAGTTTTTGTCATAATTTTTTATATGATAACAGTCATACGAATTAATTTATTTTTTTGTTATAGAAACTTTTAAACAGGGTGTTAATATCTAATCCTGAAATTTACAAACCTATCGAAAAATAATTTCCCCAACCACATCTTTTCCAACCGCTTCATTCAACATTTTTATCATTTTTGATTTGGCGTACGTCAATTCTTCCCTTAAAACAGAAGAGTCCAGTTTTACGATAAGAGTTTTATCCTTAATAAAAATTTCTTTGGTATGGTTGGCAATCATTTTTCCCATAATCTTTTCCCAGGAGGAAATCAATCGGTGCTCGTCCAATTTAGAGGATAGTTGATAGACGTTAAGGAGGTCGTCAATAGCTTCTTTAAGGCTGCTGGAGTCTGATTTCATAAGGTTAAAAATATACGATATAAATGGCTCCGATGAGGGGCCCAATGGAAAAGAGGAATTTGGAAAATTCAAATTTAGCAAAAAATGAAATGAGAGGAAATTAAAAAAATGGTAAATATTCAGCCCATATATAAACCGAAGAAAGAAACATATAAATAAACATATAACAAATAACACAAAATAAAAAATGATTAAAAATGATTATCCCGGGCGGTGAAATAAAAATTTGATAAATTAGGGTTTATTTAAAAATATTGGGGAGGGAATACAAACCAAAATTCAATACACAATTTTGTGTTCAATGGCCAATCTTACCGCGTCAACCTTATTATGCACCTGCATTTTAAGATAAATGTTCTCAATATGCTTTCGGACAGTTCTTGGCGAAATAAACAGGCGGTCGGCAATTTGCTGGTAATTTTCGCCAATGGAAATCCGGTGGAGAATTTCTAATTCGCGTTTTGTAAGATTGAAATCGTTTTTATCAGGGGGAATCACTTTATTTGTCCCCCGAATTAATTCTAAAGATTTTGCAGCTATGCTTACCGACATGGGTGCCCCGCCTTCCATGGCCTCTTCGAGGGCGGAAAGGATTTTTCCGGGTTTTTCATCTTTCAAAAGGTAACCTGTTGCACCTGCCAAAATAGCCTTGAATATTTTTTCCGGTTCATCAAAAACAGTAAGCATTACGATTTTAACGGATGGAAAAAGATGGTGAATTCTCCCGGTAGCTTCCAGCCCGTCCATCACCGGCATACTTATATCCATAAGAATCACATCAGGCACTTGTACTGAAAGTTTTCGGATAGCTTCCTGCCCGTTGCCTGCCACAAATAAAACCTCGACTTCTTCGAAGGAGGATAATTTTTCGCTGATTGAAAGTGCCAGATGGGGGTTATCCTCAACCAAAGCTGTTTTTATTTTCATAACGGCAAATGTAGAGTCAATTTTTCTTTCTGCAATACGGCATTTGCCATAATTATATCGGAACTGTAATTTCTATTTTAGTTCCATGGCCTTCCAAAGAATCAATTTTTAATTTTCCTTTCATGTCATTCACCCTGTCGTTCATGTTTTTTAATCCATAACCAATATTCAGGTTTTCTTTTTTAATTCCCTGCCCGTTATCTGAAATGGCAACATATAGTTTTCTGTTTTCATTTTCTGTTATGCAAATAAGAAGAATATCTCCCTTAGAATGTTTTACGCAATTGTTGATGGATTCCTGGATAATTCGGAATAAGTTTATTGCCAGGGCGGGATTTAAAATTGAATTGGAACTTCCTGGGAACTCCATTTTGAAATTGATTTTGGAAGAAATTGACATCCGGTTTCCATATTCCCTGATTTTACCTGTAAATTCCTCCATGGAAACAGTTTCTTTGTTTATCGCCCAAATTGTTTCGCGAAGTTGCTCCATGGTTGACCGGGTATAATCAGAGAGGGCAGTGATCTTTTCCTGTGATAAATCAACTGTTTCCGGTTTGATTTTATATGAAAGGTTGTCGAGGGAGTTGGTGATATAGGTGAGATTGGACCCGACATTATCATGCAAATCCCGGGAAATCCTCTCCTTTTCCTGATGTATTCTTTGCTGAACTTTTATTTCTCTAAGGTGATGCCGGAGTTTTCTTTGAGAAAAATAACGAACGAGAAAAATAATTAATATTAATCCTGCGAGTATTTCGAGTGTAATAAACCATTTTCGAAGCCAGAATGGGGGAATAACATTTACATTTATGGAAAGGATTTTTTTTTGCCAGTCGGCATTTCCGGTTTTTTGCCTTACTTTAAAAACATATTCACCAAAAGGGAGGTTGGTATAGTTGGCAACTCTGGTGGAGGATTGCAAATCGTTCCATTCCTTATCGAACTCTTGCAGCTGAAATGAGTAGTGAATTTTTTCCTGATTTTGAAAATCGGGAGAAGTAAATTCAAAAGAAATTGCCTTGTGGTCATAATTCAAATTGATTTGGTTAATTCCGAAACATGGTACCGAATTATAATTCACTGTTAAGGATGAAAGGAGGATTGGAACTTCGCGATGCCCGGCTTCAAATAAATCAGGATCAAAAGCAATGAAACCATCCGTGGAGCCAAAAAACATTTCACCTGAATTATTAGTGAAAACGGAATTCTGGCAAAACTCATTCGATCCAAGGCCATCCTTTTCTGTATAATTAATGAAAAAGGAATTTTTGGGGTCGAAACGGCAAAATCCTGAATTTGTACTCACCCAAAGATTCATTTTTTTATCCTCCGCTATACAATAAACAATATCATTTGCAAGGCCGTCTTTTATGGTAAAGGCCCTGAAGGTATTTGTTTTTTCATCGAGCAGGTTTATTCCCCCCCCCAGAGTTGTAATCCAAAATCGCCCTTGAGAATCCCGTAAAAAAGCAGTCGCCATGTTATAGCTTAAACTTTTTGAATTTTCGGGTTCGCTGAAAAAAAAGGCAATTTTATCTCCGTTGTTTTTAATGTGGTAAATTCCCCCGGTGGATGCGGCCCAAATACTTCCATCCTTATCCTCATAGGTACTGATTATGTATCCCGTTGGAAAAATTCCTCCCTCATATGTTGAGAGAAAAGAATTAAATTTTTTTGAGTTAGGGTCATAGGAGTAAAATGAATTCATCGTTGAAATCCATATTTTTCCATCGGAGGCGCACATCAAATGAAAGATCACATTTGTTTTAAGGGGTGAATTTTCAGTTGTGATTTTATTCCATTGTTTTAAAGAGGAATTATAAACGGAAATTCCGCTATGCGATCCAAACCAAAAATTCCCTTTTTTATCCTTGGTAATGCAGGTAATCATATTACTGATGATAGAATTTGGAAAAAAAGGGGTGCGGGAGAAAATTTCACGGGAACGAACTTTGTTTTTTTCGTCATAAATTCCGCAAACGGTTTCGTTTTCCAGGATAAAATGATTTAAACCGCTGTTGGTTCCAACCCACAATTCATTTTTATCTTGATAAATTGACCACACAGAATTTCCCGACAATGGAATATCGGAATTATGGTTAAAAAGGTTAAAAAAATTTTTATTTGGATTGTAAATGTTAACTCCCGCCTCTGATGTTCCAATCCAAATTAATCCGTCAGGATCTTCATAAATTCCCTGAATGTTGTTACTTCCAAGAGAATGGGAATTTTCAGTAGAGTGTGAAAGAAATACCGGCAAATTATTAAGGTCTCCATTTCTGAAAAAATATATGCCTTCTACGGTGGCCACCCATATGTTTTTTTTGCTGTCGGAAAATAAATTTGTGACAATTTTTTCATCCAAAATATTTTTGATTTTTTCATTTTTATTTTTCGGAATAAGAAATAATCCTTTCCCCGTACCAAGCAAAACTTCTCCCTCTTTTGTTTCAAGAAATGCCCTTGGGTAATGGGCCAACGAATCATTTATTTCCCATTTTTTTTGATGTGTATCCGATTTTAATAAAACAATTTTGTTGTCTTTTAAAATAAAATAAGATTCAAAGGATGAATTAAGCAGATTTGTCTTTTCGCTTATTATTTCGGGGAAAAAGGAAGGTTGTTCGCAATCTTTATCCTCAATTTTTACAAATTGATTATACTCGTTTGAAAAATAAATGTCGCCCTTTTTATCTTTCATCAAATTCCAAATCCGGTTGTGATAATCTTTTTTTTCTTTTTCACTTACAATAACTTTAACGAACCTCTCTGTTTTTTTTTCAAAAAAATTTAACCCGTTCCTTGTTCCAATCCACAAATTGCCGTGATTATCTTCAATTATGTTAAGGATAAAATTATCTGAAATGGAGTTTGAATCACTGCGCTCGTGCCGGAAAACCTTCACAGAATATCCATCATATTTATTCAACCCGTCCTGGGTGCCGAACCAATAAAATCCTTCAATGTCTTTTAAAATGGAATTTACCGTATTTTGTGAAAGGCCGTTTTTGATGGAAAAATTCTCGAACCGGAATTGACTTTGGCCAAAACAGATAAATGGGAAAAGGAGAAGAAAAATTCTCAGATGCATTGTGTGAAAATATACACAAAAGTGCCTTAATTTAATTTACCTTTTCAAACTTAAGGTAAGGTAAAAATATTATTTATATGGCAAATGCCGTATTTTATGTTTATTTATAGTACTGCATTTTTGTCGGCAAAATGAAAAAACGGATTGTTCTTACAAAAAGAGAAGTACAAATTGTTATTTGTATTTCGCAAGGTCTTTCGAATAAAAAAATCGGAAAAAAACTTTTCATCAGCCATCGTACAGTTGACACACACCGAACAAATATTATGAGAAAGCTCAATGTGAACAATTCGGCCATGCTGATTAAATATGCAATGGAAAATAATTTAATTTAAAAATACGGTAAATGCCGTATTGTTTGTAACGGAGGATAAAAATAATTTTGGCGGCTAAAACAAAATACTTACTATGAAAAAAATTTACTTATCAGGGCTCTTTTTTGCAGCCGTTATTTCATCATTTTCCCAATGTTTCAAACAGCCATTTTATTATCCGGCCGGAACAAACCCTACCCAGCTTGTAAGTGGGCTTCTCGATGGGGATACCTTAAAAGATGTTGTTGTGATGAACAGCGGGGCAAATTCCATCACTGTTTTTCCTGGTAATGCTTCGGGAATGTTTCCAACCTCGGCAACCTATGCAACCAGTGCTTACCCAACCGGTGCGGTAATAGGCGATTGGGATTTGGATAACAACAATGATATGGCAGTTTGTTCCTATTCAGGAGGGAAAGTAGATTTATTCAAAAATAACGGAAGCGGGATTTTTACATTTGATACCAGCTATGCCGTCCCCACTGCACAATCCTTAACCGCAGCCGATATTGACGGGGATCTTGACATGGATATTGTTGCAATAAGCTATGGTAGCAGCTCGGTTTATGTAATGTTGAGCAACGGGAACGGGCGTTTTACCATGCAATCTTCATTCAGTTCCGGAGGGGCAAACCCGGTTGATATTGAAGCGGTAAAAATTGACGGTGATGATAATTATGATTTGGCTATTACAAATTATGGCTCTTACACGCTGGCTGTTTTTTCCGGAAATGATTCGGGAGGATTTGTTTTAGACAGCACTTATGGAACTGGAGTTTATCCTGCCCAAATCAGTTATGCGGATATAAACGGAGATGGCACAATAGATTTTGCAACGGCAAATGCATACGGTTCCGCTCCAACGGTTTCTGTTTTTTTAAACAATAACGGGGTACTTACTCTCTCAACTACCCTGGACTGCCCCACATTTGTTCCCAGTGATGTAGAATTTTTTAAAACTGCAGGAGACGATAATTATGATCTCGCTGTCTCAACCTCAAATAGTGGACTCATTGATATTTTTAAAGGTAACGGAGACGGCAGCTTTACAACAAACGAACGATTTTCAATTATGCTTGGAACCATGTACACACAACTATATTCAATGATTCATTACGATGCAAACGGAGACGGCATTGAGGATTTGCTTTCTGCCTCTTATAACAATGCAAATTTTGTAGTAATTCCCGGGAATATACAGGGATGGATTGATGCCCAATGGGTGGATTATTATGATGCTTCAGCAAATACATATTACGATTTCATGCTTGCAGAAGACATGAACTACGATGGAAAGAAAGATATTATCACGACAAGCTACAGCAAAGACAGTTTACTTATCATGAACGGAAAAGGTGACGGAACTTTTGATTTCGGAGCAATATATTTTGCAGGAGATTATCCAAATGATATGATCATCAATGATTTTAACGGTGATACTTATTTAGACATTGCTACACTGGCTTACAATACAGACAGCGTTATTTTATTTTTTAACAATGGAACAGGTTCCTATACTCGAACCGGATTCCTTACAGGATTAGGAGTGGGAAACAGTTACCGAATTGCGGAAGGAGATTTTGATGGGGATAATGATCTTGATATAATTATTCCCAACCGCGGAACTGGTGCTTCCACTTTTTTCCTGAATGACGGGATGGGAGTATTTTCGGTTGGAACAACAGTGCCCGCTCAGCATGCATACTATTACAGCAATGATGTAACAACAGGATATTTCAATGCTGATTCTATTCTTGATTTTGCAATTGCTATTGGTTCATATCACGACAAGGTTGCCGTTTATAACAGCACAGGAGCCTTTACTTATACGGTTTCCATTTTAGGTGGATCTGCATATGATAACAGAATAGATACCGGAGATTTGAACAACGATGGAAAAACAGATCTTCTTGTTACTTATGGAAGCGCAGGTGCAGGAGGTGTTTACACGTACCTTGGAGATGGGATGGGGGCATTCACTAGTGGCGGAGCAACATCCGGTACAGTTGGAGGAGTTCAAAGTGCAACGGGTGATTTAGATATGGATGGAAACCTGGATGTGGTAGTGCCGGGTTCCTTTATTAACGGAGTCGCATTTTGTTCGGGTAATGGAGACGGAACTTTCGATCCTTATCTACCGCTTTGGTCTACCGCTGCCGATCCTTTTGGTGTAGCTGTTGCTGATTCTAATGGAGACGGCACACTTGATATTGCTTCAGTAGATGTTTCCTATCGAGATATTGTTGTGGTTTTTAATAATTTCCCCATTGCAAATCTTGGTCAGGATCTGACTATTTGCGATGGAACAACTCTTACCGGACCCAGCGGATGGGGAAGTTATCTCTGGTCAACAGGGTCCACTGCTAGAACCATTAATATTACCAATTCCGGAACTTATTGGTTACAGTTTTCAACTCAATGTGATACCGTAATTGATACGGTTTCTGTTATAATTAATGTTGCCATTGCACCCGTAATTATCTCGGATGGGCCCACTAGCATTTGTTATGGTGACAATGTGGTGTTGTTGTCAGATAGTGCCGCTGGTTATGCATGGTCCACTTCAGAAACAAGTCAGTCTATTACCGTAACCACAGAAGGAAATTATGAGGTTACCATCACGGATTCAAATGGATGTAATGCTTCTGCATCGGAATATATAACGGTATTTTCACTCCCGAATGCCAATGGGGGTGAAGATGATACTATTTGTCTTTCAAACAATGTAACATTGACCGCTTCCGGAGGTTCAGGATTTGCATGGAGCACGGGAGATTCAACATCCTCAATAACAATTACCCCAACTTTTACCAGCACCTATTTTGTGACGGTTACCGATTCTAATAATTGTTCCAGTATTGATTCTGTAATTGTTAATGTTGACACCTGCGTAGGAATAACGGATATAAATTCTAATATGCAGGTTAGCATTTTTCCAAATCCCGTTTCTTTATCCGCCACCGTGACGGTAAATGGAAATATTGAGGGGTTAACCTATTCTATAAAAGATTTGGCCGGAAGAACTTTTATTGAAAAAAATATTTCCAATAATACATTTACCATTGAAAGGAACACTCTTGAAGATGGATTGTACCTTATAGAATTAAGAAAAAATGATTCTGTACAAAGTGTTCAGAAATTAATTTTTCAATAATTCAGATAATAAAATTTTATTTGTTGAATATTATACTCTAATTCTTAAGAAGATTACTTATAAAAATGTTCAATTCTTCTCCATAAATATCTTTTCCAACTACTTTTCCCTCCTTATTAATAATAAAAATTTTGGGGGTAGTGGAAATATTAAACAAAGGGCCAGTTGAAGAATTTTTTATTGGAACAAGTTCTGAAACGTTAATATAATCTGCTTTGATAGTATTAAGAGCTCCAACCCATTCTTCCTTTTTTTCATCTAAAGAAACCGCGTAAACACCCAATCCTTTCTTTCTAAATTGGGTGAACAATTCTGAAATTTGAGGAGTTTGCTTTTTACATTTGGCGCACCAGCTGATCCAGAAATAAAGGATAGTGAATTTTTTTTCGGAAGCGTAAGTTTTCAATGAAAAATATTTATTGTTGGAATCAGGAAGCGAAATTTCGGGGATAAAGCCGCCTACGGATAGTGCTTTCATTTTCGAAAACCGTTTCATATCCTCTAAACCTAATTTCAATGAACAACCGTTTGAATATTTTTCCATTAAATAATTTGCAAATACATCAGTTTTCAGGTCAATAAATGATTTTAAAAGATAATTAAACAAAAAGTCATTTACTTCAGGATTATTTTTTCTGGAATTCATAATCACATCAATTCCTTTTATGGTGCCATCCGTTGTTTTTTCTGTATATTCCGAGAGATATTTAAATATTTTATCGCTAAAGGCATAATGCTTTAAAATTGCCGGGTTGTTAAAATCTACACTGTCGAAATAATGTTCATTTAAAAATGACCTGAAACCGTCATATCTGCTTTGGGTAGGTCTTTCGGGAAAATAAGTTAGAGGAATTAGCACATCGGAAGTATAAGTTCCCGGATATTTTTGCTTGATGCGGGATAATTCCATGTTCCTTGATTTAAAAATATGTTCAATGAATTCCTCCTGTTTTAGTAAGTCCATTTTATAGCCCGGGGAAAAAACTGAAATGCCATTTAATTTATAAAATTGTGTGCTCAGTAGTGTATCGAACTGATAGATTACGTTTAAAAGATCAGCATAGGATTTATTTTCATTGGAATTTGAAATTTCGATGCTCCCGTTCTTTAATTGATTATAGTCGGCCGAAAGAGATAAGTTATTATCGGAAGAAGAATAAATAAATTCAGCCTTATTCGCATTATTCTTAACCGAAAGGTCAAACAACTTAAAATTGGGATTATTAATTTTAAATTGGGCACTGGGGGAATTTTCACTCAAAATGGCGGAATCAGCGGTTAAGAAATCTTCATTTTCAAATTTGCGAAGGATTAACTGAACTTGTTTTTCGGGCGGAATTTTATTTAATTGAAATGAAATTATTTTTTTTTCCTGGGCATAAGAGTTCCAAGTACATAACGAATAAAAAACCAGAAAAGCGAAAAAAAAATTATTAATGAAATTCAGTTTGCGCATTAGTTAAAAATTGAAGGGTTGGAAGGGGGAATATGAAAAATTATTCAAAATTCATGCAATTGGCTGCGCAGGTGATGCCATTCGTATCCTGGTAGGCCTCAAAATACATCCACCACCTCCTCCTGCTGTTATAAGAATGTGAAAATGAAACAGTTCCGGTACTACCGTAATTTGTTTGTTCCCCGCAGCCATAACCATCCGGATAAATACAACATTGCACATCATCGTCTTCATCCGAAACACTCTGGTCGTTTTTAAATCCCACCTGAGCCACTGCACAAAAATCCCAGCTACCCAAATCATAAGTTGCCGATCCCCAACCATAGCAGCCACAGTAGCCGTACCTCTGAAAATACATATAGCTTTTATTCATTCTTATTCCTCCGTCTTCAATATCTATCCCTGTAGATCCGGTTGAACCTCCTGCCGCTCTATAGGTTGTATTTACTATTACTTTACTTCCGCTCGGAGGGGACAAATGGATATTGGAGTTAGCGGAAAGAACCCTCCCCTGGATAATCATATCACCCCAGTTGCCACTGCCATTAATTGTTGAAGTGCTTCCGCAGTCATCACAATCAAGTAAAATTCCCCTTTTAACATAAATGCTTCCGTTATCTGTAATTCTTAAACGCTCAGTTGAATTATCGGCATTGGATGTAGTTAACCCTGCGTTTGTATAAAAAGCCAAATCGGAACCCTGACTGAGCCATCCGCAGCAAACGTTTGTTCTTTCGGCCGATATTTTTGCAGCAATTGCATTTGTAATAACATCCCGATAACCAAAAAATTTAATGTTATAAGCCCCACCGTTTAATCCCATTGCATCGTCCGGATTTCCAATGGTAATTCCGTCTGATTCTCCGGAACCAACCTGAAGCTTTGCACTGGGAATAGTGGTAGAAATTCCAACATTTCCAGAGGGCATGAATGAAATATGATCATCTGCATCATTTTTATTTCCTATTTCGAGAGTGGAAGATTCACCCGATCGGTTATAGTGTGCAATGTACCATTCATCCCCGCAACCGCCTCCCGGATCTTTGGAATAAATTCCGGAGTTGGCGTTGCTTATCCAGTTTCCTCCGCAGGTATTCGGAATTCCGAATGAACCTCCTGCCGCCTGAAGATTTAATTCAATTAAGCCACCTGTAACATGAAGTTTTGCGTTAGGGTTGGAGGTGCCGATACCCACATTTCCTCCATTGGGATTAATATAAATATCCCTCGCCTGATAGTATCCAAGGTATAAATTTTTTGATGGTGCAGGATCCAGGTGGAGGTTTCCATCTGTAGAAATGACCTGGGCTGTTGAGGCCACTGCCTGATTTGGACCGGCCCCTACAAAAAGTTTTCCGCCCCAGGTGGCATTGGGCCCAAAAAGAGCAAGGGAACCATCACCTGATTTAATGTGAAATTTTGCTAAAGGAGTAGTGGTTCCGATGCCAACATTTGTTCCATCATCAAAAAGTTGACTGCAACCGATATTTGTTGCCGTGATCATTTTAGGAATATAATTGGGAGTTCCGCAAGAGTTTGTAACACTGTTTGCGGTTGTTAAAACCTGATACCAGGTATCCCATGAAGCGGCATCCGGCTGACCTTGTCTCCAGAAAATTCCACCCTCATTAAAAAAAAGCTGGTGACTTGCGTCTCCTGAATTATCACTCCAGGGAGCCATTGTCATCAATCCGCCAAAGGTCCCTGAACCCCCAGAGCCAATAGTGGAAATTTGTTTGAAGTCGAAGGCAACTTCATTATTGTAGGCTGTTGGAGCACTGTTTACACTTCTTGTATCATCTACATTAAGGTGCCCGAAAAACTTTCCCGTGGTTCTTACATCCCCGTTAACATCCAATTTATAAGCCGGGCCACTGCTGCCGATTCCAACATTTGCCCCGCTGATTGACATAACCGGGTTGGTAGTAGAAGTTGCAAAATCCAATCGGTTGTTTGCCGAATTAATAATTCTTGTATTAAAATCCTGTGCGGAGCCGGTACCAAAATGAAAATCAATGTATGGGACGCCATTTGAAACAGGGTTTGCAAGCGCGTTTGTTCCGGCTAATTCAATACTTCCTCCCTGGTCGGTTTGAAGTAGATTTACTTCGGAGGAATTTCCCCAGGAAATACTTCCTCCAATAACGCTAAGAGGGTATGCCGGATTTAATAAACCTATTCCAACCCGTCCACCACCGGATGGAACAATAAGGGCATAGTTATTTGTAGCACCGGTTGAACTTAAATAGGCCGCAATATTATTTAATGAAGCTCCGCTTTTTATTGCCTGAAAAGCGTATCCTGTTGCCCCTGAAATGGCTCCGTTATGCTCCGCCCAGATTCCAACGCTTGATGCAGTGGTGGAAGGATTTATTACTTCAAGCATATTAGTAGAAGCCGCTGCTGAACCGGTTGTGTTGATTCCAATGTTTTGAGCCAAAGTTCCAATAGAAGAAATT
>JAHEZO010000231.1 GCA_023250995.1 Flavobacteriales bacterium
AAATCCTTTTACTGTTACCTTTTCCAAAGCTTTCATGGTATCGGGCGTCTGGGTGGTTACTACATTGTAATTCGGATAGGCAAGCCTTAAGGCAGGATCCCCAAGCAAAGTAAAGTTACGTGAATTAATGTTTTTGGGCCCTTTCATTTTTGTGGCCTGGAGAATATCTCCAAGACGGGGCATTACACTGTCAATTTCATCAAAAGCAGAATCGGTAAAAGCCTGAACAATTTCGTAGTTTGGAGATGAATAAACCAGGCGGGTAGTGGTTAAAAGGCCAATGCCACCTCCGTTCGGGTTCAGAAAAACGAATTCTCCTGCCGAGGTTCTTTGTGGGTCGTCAAAGCGGCTGAATTCGCAGGTGGCAGTAATAAATAAAGGAAGGTTTTCTGAATTTTTCCATTTGTTTATCTGCGAAACTTCAAGTACCCTTTCATGTGCCCACCCCAGTTCCCCACCATGCCCAATATAGGTTACCATCAGTGAACCGAGGTCAATCCTTCTATCAATAGCCGAATTTACATCAGGATATCTTTGACCGCCTGCATTTACCTGTTGCTTATACGCATCAAACATTATTTTATCAACATTGTATTTTTTGTAGTTCGTTTCAACTATTCCTGCTATCGAATTCGCCTGGTTCATATGTATATTCCCATCTTCATCATCTCCGATAAACGTGTTGTAATTTCTCCATGGCCCGAGCGTTTCCCTGCTGTAATAATGCTTGATTTTATTTACCGCATTTTGGGCTTCGGCATTATTTTTTACAACTAACCGTCCAATTCCAAGGTCTACCAGATCACCTGTGCTTTCCCCTTCATCATCGTCAAGCAACCCGCAATAATCATCTGTTACATAGGAAGCGGTTGGGGATAATGATTCAGAGGATTGAAAGGCCGGAACAAAATTGGTATTGCCTGAAATCCTGTTTTTAAAATCGTAAGAACCATCTCCCATAAATAAAAGATATTTTGGCAATAATGCGGTATTGCTTCCTGCTCTGTCATAAAACATTTTAACAAAATCCTTAATGGCAGTTACGTCTTGTTTGCCTGATGAAAATTCATTAAAAATTTGTTCCGTGGTGGCAACCAAAACAGACAATCCATCCTCTGAAACATGAAAATCTCCGAGTTCCTTGGCCTCCTTTTCAAACAGAGGATTAGTAACAATAATTAATTCAGGGTTTACTTCGGCATGAAGATTTTGAACAGCAACTTTTTCTTTAAATGACGGTGATGGCAATGGGGAGGAAATGTCAAAGGCAGCAAATTCTCTTAAAGAATCAGTGGATGAAATAAATTCAAATACTTCCCCGGTCAATATCCCTTTTTGCTTTTTTACATCCTGCGGGTTCGAAACATCCCAAATTATTATTTTGTCATTTGCATTTTTAATCTGAAAAGCAGCATTTCCCGGTCCAATGGATTGAATGTCCCTGAATAAAATCTGGCTTCCGGTAAAAACCAGGTTTCTCCTGGCATTAATTTCAATAAAATTTAGCCAACCCTGCGCCCCGGAATTCCCTTTACTCATGCTAATGTTTACGTTAATGGAAGCGCCTGAAGGAGAAAATGAAAATGTATTTTCGTTTGCCAGGGCAAAGTTATCAGTGTAATTCCCCGAAACCGAATTTGTGGGTATGGTTCCAACAGATTCACCGTTTTCTTTAATTGTAAAAATATTTTGTCCGGATGTTGTTCTCCCGGCCACCGAAGCCCTAACTTTTACCAAATTTTGGTTGCTTATATTCGGGAAAGAAAAAACAAAGTCATAATCAGTAACAATATTAAAGGCCTCTCCGAGCCATTCCCTTCCCGACCGTATCGGGTTAAACAAGTCCTTTTCATAGAAATCATAATCATCAAAAGTGGAAACTGTTTTTGAAAAGCCCGAAAGGGAAGATCTTTCACTAATTCTCCTCCCTGGTCCCATGGAGGCAGAAATAAAATAAAAGTTGGTGTCGGTGTAAAGATTCATTTTATGCCTGAATTGACTTCCGCTTAAAAACCATTGATGGGGACTTTGACCATAAAATAAAATATAGTCCTCCGGATCAAATTTCCCATCGTTTTCTCCGCTTAAATAAATAGAATTTTCAATTAAATCATCCTGCCTGTATTCAGAATTTTGCACCGGAAGCATTCCACCACCATTGCCGTACATTCTCAAATTCTGCGGATTTATTGAACTCATTTCAATTCCCATGGTTTTTAAAAAGGAATAGGGAATTTTATAAACTCCATCCCTGGTTACCCCAATTTTAAACCATTCGCCTGTGGCCAAAACTGAATTTGAGGCGAAGGTCCTAACGGGCAGGGCTTTCTTTTTCGTTTCAATAAAGTTTGTTTTGATTTCAAAGGAAACCAATTTTTCGACCTTACCTGTAGAAAAGTTTTTTCGCAGAGGAACAAATGAAATACTCAGGTGCGGTTTTTTTTTGAGATTTTTTATGCCTGAAACAACCAAAATCTGAGAGGAAATGCTTGCAATCTGTGAAGAATTTAATGCCGAAACTTCTGCCTGATTTAGCTCTTCAAACCTTTGGTTTAATAATTCCGTTTCGGCTTTTCCGGGATTTGTTTTGAGTTCTTCTGTTGTTTCAAAAGAAGGAAGAAAAAAATTATCGGGTGAATTGGATGCACCCTTAAAATAAAGAAAACGGATGGAAGCCTCTTCTGAAACTTTTTCTTCCACCACTCCTTTCCAAAATAAATAAATGGTTTTGCTTTTCGATTGTTCCTGATTTTCTTTACCCAAAAAAGGAGTGGGCTGATTTTTATTTTCTTGTAAAATTCTTTCGGGTTTTTGGCTGAAAATGTTTACGGTAAATAAAAAGGAAAAGGAAATGAAAAGAAGGTTCTTTAATTTAAACATTTTTCTTCACATTGAAAAGTTTCTATATTTGCTATTCCTAATAAAATGTGTAAGGAGCATTTTTAAAGGCAAACAAAAAACGAATATATTATTTTTATATTGCATTCGATTTATTTTTCGAAAATTTCAATTATTAAAAATATTCGTATAATTGCCCGTTTATTTTCAGAATAACCTGTGAAGGGTATGCTCAAAAAGACAATTTTCTTAATATCTTTTTCCCTCGTTCAATTCCTTTTTTGGGTTGGATTTGAAAATATTACACTGGCTCAGGATCCTCATTTCACACAATTTTATGCCAATCCCCTCTATCTTAATCCGGCATTTGCCGGAACAGGCAGATGTCCAAGGGCGATAATGAATTACCGTAACCAATGGCCCGGAATTTCAGGAACCTTTATTACTTATGCCGCTTCCTACGATCAGCACATTGATGCCATTTCGGGCGGGATTGGAATTACCGCCTTAAGGGATGAAGCAGGCGAAGGTACTTTAACCACTACAAATTTAAGTGGAATTTATTCTTACGAGCAACCCATAAACCGTCACTTTTCAATCAGAGCCGGCTTTCAGGCCACCTATTTTCAAAAGGCCATTGACTGGAGTAAACTTACTTTTGGTGACATGATTGATCCCCGGTACGGGTTTATTTACAATACCAAGGAAGTGCCTGGAGCAAATACAAAATCCGGGGTTGATTTTTCAGCCGGGGTTCTCGGATTCAGCAAACTATATTATTTTGGTTTTGCCGTTCACCACCTTACCGAGCCAGATGAAGGGTTGCTGGGTACAAGCAAACTTCCCCGAAAATTTACAGGGCATGCAGGCGCGGTGATTCCACTAAAAAAAGATGTTAGCGAAGGTGCAATTTCACCAAATATTTTATTCAAACAACAGCAAAATTTTACCCAGATTAATATGGGTCTTTATGTTACAAAAGGCCCCTTGGTGGGTGGATTGTGGTTCAGAAAAGATGATGCCTTTATTGCATTATTAGGATTTCAGGCGGGAATTGTAAAATTCGGATACAGTTATGATGTTACAGTATCTAAACTCAGTACAAAAACAGCGGGTTCTCATGAAGTTTCTTTTGGGATGCAATTTCCCTGCAAACCAAAAACAAGAAAGTTCAGAACCATCAGTTGCCCTTCTTTCTAAAAAATTATTCAACCGCAATATTTTGTAACCATTTTTCGTTTTTTACGTATCTTTGCCTTCAACTAGTAGAAAAAATCAAAAATTATGAAACTCAAAAACCGCCATTGTTTTTACGGAGGATTGGATTCCTTTTCAAAATTCATTTCGGTTATTTTGCTTTCCGTTTTCATTGCCTCCTGCGGCTTTGAACGTTCGGGAGTAACAGGATGGAACCTGAACGACCCAAAAAGCGGGGGATATGAAAAAGCTGCATACGAAAACCAGGAAACAGGTCCAAACCTTGTATTTATTCAGGGTGGTACTTTTTTTATGGGGAGAGTAGAACAAGATGTAAACTATGATTGGAATAATATTCCGCGGCAGGTTACCGTTTCTTCCTTTTATATGGATGAAACTGAAATAACAAATTATCACTGGGGTGAATATATATATTGGATTGACCGTGTTTTTGGAGCAGATTATCCTCAGGTTTATGTTAAAGCATTGCCTGATAGTTTGGTTTGGAGGGATAAATTAGCTTACAATGAACCCTATGTAGATTATTATTTCAGACATCCGGCTTACCGGGATTATCCTGTAGTGGGAGTTACCTGGTTGCAATGCACTGATTTTTGTGCCTGGAGAACTGATCGGGTGAATGAAATTGTTCTTATCAGGGAAGGAATTCTGAAGCATTATATCAACCAGGTGAATGAGGATAATTTTAATACTGATGCCTACCTTTTGGGCCAGTATGAAAGCGGAAAAAACATTGAGGGAATACCGGATTTTCATCCTAACCGGGATTTTAGAAACGTTAGAATGGAAGATGGAATCCTTTTGCCAAAATATCGCCTTCCGACTGAAGCTGAATGGGAATATGCCGCTTATGGATTAATAGGAAATGCGGTTGGGGAAAGAATTATTGAAAGAAGGCAGTGGGCCTGGAACGGGCATGCAGTTAGAAACCCTGATGAAAAATTCATTGGAATGATGATGGCTAATTTCAAAAGAGGCCGCGGTGATAACATGGGAGTAGCCGGCAGATTAAACGACAATGCAGATGTTACTGCACCTGTTTATTCCTACTGGCCAAATGATTACGGGTTATATAATATGGGAGGTAATGTAAGCGAATGGGTGATGGATGTTTACCGCCCTTTAACCAATGAAGACATGAGTGATTTCAGGTCTTTCAGAGGAAATGTTTATAAAGAATTCCAAAAAGATGAAGAGGGTGCAATTGCCGAAAAGGATAGTTTGGGAAAAATAAAAATGGTTAGTGTTAAAGAAAAAAATAATATTGACAGGAGGAATTACAGGAAATCAGATAATATTAATTTTCTTGACGGGAATTTTGAATCAGGCACAGATGAAGGTAAGTGGTCTCAAGCCCCGGCAGAGGAAGATGCAGCTGCTCCAGCCGCTTCAGGTGAAGGAGATACCGGAGGAGAAACCCCACCTGCTGAAGGTGATGCCAGTGCTCAAATGGAATCCGAACCGTTGATTCCG
>JAHEZO010000076.1 GCA_023250995.1 Flavobacteriales bacterium
GTCGGCCAGGTAGGAATGATTTCCAAGGGTTTCCCACAGGTAAATTTTTCGGCCAAAACTGGAAGAATCAGTAAAAATTCCTTTTAATTCCTGTGAAAAGGTTGAAAAAAAATTAAAAGTAAAAAGAGGTATTAAGAAGTAAATTATGGAAGAAAAACGCTTCATTTAAACGAAAAATCCAAAAACACAGTCCGGAATATTTTTAGGTTTTTCAATTTAAGGGTTCCTTAACCATTCATCGAAATAAGAAATTCCTCATTTGAAACAGTATCCTTCATTCGGTCAAGTAAAAATTCCATTGCTTCCAGGGGGTTCATGTCGGCAAGGTGTTTTCTTAAAATCCAAATTCTTTGTAATGCATCTTTGTCGAGCAGAAGATCATCCCTGCGCGTACTCGATGCCACAATATCAATAGATGGGAAAATTCTGCGGTTCGAAAGTTTTCGGTCGAGCTGCAATTCCATGTTACCGGTTCCTTTAAACTCTTCAAAAATAACCTCATCCATTCTTGATCCGGTTTCGGTTAATGCCGTGGCAATTATTGTTAAAGAGCCCCCGTGTTCAATTTTGCGGGCTGCTCCAAAAAATCTTTTTGGTTTATGCAGGGCACTTGCTTCAACACCACCTGACAAAACTTTGCCTGAGGCTGGTGAAACGGTGTTGTAAGCCCTCGCCAAACGGGTTATTGAATCGAGGAGGATTACAACATCATGACCGCATTCCACCATTCGCTTAGCCTTTTCAAGTATGATGGAGGCAATTTTAACATGGCGGTCGGCAGGCTCGTCAAAGGTGGAGGCAATTACCTCCGCTCTGGTGCTTCGCATCATGTCGGTAACTTCTTCGGGCCTTTCATCAATGAGCAAAACTATCAGATAAACTTCGGGGTGGTTAGCGGCAATTGAATTTGCAATTTCTTTTAACAGTTGGGTTTTCCCAGTTTTCGGCTGTGCCACTATGAGACCCCTCTGGCCTTTTCCAATGGGAGTAAACATATCAACCACCCTTGACGACATTGTTTGTTGTTTGTGCCCAGTAAGTTTTAATTTTTCATAAGGAAAAAGTGGGGTAAGATAATCGAATGGTATCCTGTCACGGACCTCATTTGGATCCCGGCCGTTAATTTTTTCAACTTTTAAAAGCGGAAAATATTTTTCCCCCTCCTTGGGCGGACGAATTGTTCCTTTTACCGAGTCACCGGTTTTTAAACCAAATAATTTTATTTGAGATTGTGATACATAAATATCATCGGGTGAAGTGAGGTAGTTATAATCTGAACTGCGCAAAAAACCATACCCGTCAGGCATGATTTCAAGTACCCCCTCACTCGAAATAATATTATCAAAACTATACAAAGTATCCTGCCTCTTATCTGAGCTTCTGGTTCTGTATTCGTTATTTTCCCTGTTGTTATTAAGATCGTTTTCTCCATTTCCCTCAGTAATAACCTTTTCAATTGAGTCGGAAGAATCGGCTGCCGGTATGGTATTGGTTGGCTCTGCTGTGGGTGCTAATGGGTATTCTGCTTCCCTTCCCTGGTAGGGTGCAGGATCTTCGCTTTCTCTAACCAAATCATCGTCAAGTTTTGGAATTACCCTGCTCTTTTCATGGTCACCACTTTGTCTTCTCGACCTGGTCTCCGGTTTTTCTTTTATGGGATGAATGGCCTGAAAGTCAAGAATTTTATAAATCAATTCTTCCTTTTTTAGTTTGTCGTATTCGCTTTTTGGCACTGTTAAACCTTTTGCAATGTCTTTTAATTCGCTCAGGGGCTTGTTGTTTAATTCAATGATGTCGTACATTTAAGAAGATGGTTTGGTTTAAAATAATTAGAGAGGGAAATATAGAAAAGGATATTAAAGGAAGTTTTATGGGGATACCATTAATTGGCTGTTAAATTTTTTTGGATAAAATTCGAAATCAAAAATCAAACTTCCACAAATTTCACATTTGCAACTATCTGAACCAGGAAATTTTATATTGAGGATTAAGCTATACCAGTAAGAATTCGGTTGCAATAATACAAATAAATTGAAATAACAATACAATATTATTTTTTATTTTTTTGAAAAAAGTTTTCTCCCCTTCACCGTATCAAAAAAAAACCCGCTCTTTATAGGGCGGGTTCTTTCCGGTGGGCATTGATTATTTTTTCTCATCCTTAACTTCTTCAAAGTCAACATCTGTAACTTCACTGTCTTTACCGGTTTTCCCTTTTGGTTCTCCACCTGGTTGGCCTCCTTCCTGATGTTCTTGTTTACCTGCCTGCTGTTGTTGGGCCTGCTGGTACATTTCCTGCGAAGCAGCCTGAAAAACATTATTTAGTTTTTGCATTGCCGGATCTACCTGATTTACATCCTTGGTTTCAAAAGCTTTTTTTAATTCGGCCAGGGCTTCTTCTATCGGCTTCTTTTTTTCAGCCGGAATCTTATCACCGAATTCTTTCATTTGTTTTTCGGTTTGAAAAATAAGTGCATCCGCTGCGTTAAGCTTGTCAATGGTCTCTCTTGCTTTTTTATCTGCTTCTGCATTCACGGCTGCTTCTTTTTTCATTTTCTCAATTTCTTCCTTCGACAAGCCGGTGGATGCTTCAATTCTTATACTTTGTGATTTTCCGGTGGCTTTATCTTTTGCCGATACATGCAAAATCCCATTGGCGTCAATATCAAATGTTACCTCAATTTGAGGAACTCCTCTCGGTGCCGGTGGTAACCCGTCCAGGTGAAATCTTCCAATGGTCCGGTTTCCACTTGCCATGGGCCTTTCTCCCTGCAATACATGTATTTCTACCGAGGGCTGATTATCACTTGCCGTTGAAAAAGTTTCCGATTTTTTAGTGGGGATGGTGGTGTTGGCCTCAATAAGTTTTGTAAACACACTTCCCATGGTTTCAATACCGAGCGACAAAGGTGTTACATCAAGCAATAAAACATCTTTTACCTCTCCGGTTAAAACTCCACCCTGGATGGCAGCCCCCACAGCCACAACTTCATCCGGGTTTACTCCTTTGGATGGCACCCTTCCAAAAAAATCTTCTACGGCCTTTTGTACAGCGGGAATTCTTGTTGAACCTCCCACTAAAATAACTTCATTAATATCTTTCACCGTCATTCCGGCTTTTTGAAGAGCAGATTTGCATGGGTCTATGGTTCGTTTAATAATTGTTTCTATCAGTTGTTCAAATTTTGCCCTCGATAAGGTTCTTACCAGGTGTTTCGGTATTCCATTCACCGGCATAATATATGGCAGGTTAATTTCAGAAGTGGTGGTGCTCGACAATTCAATTTTTGCCTTTTCCGCTCCGTCTTTTAATCGCTGAAGTGCCATTGGGTCCTTGCGCAAATCTATCCCTTCATCTTTTTTAAATTCGTCAGCAAGCCAGTCAATAATAATCTGGTCAATGTCATCTCCTCCAAGATGTGTATCCCCGTCAGTTGATTTTACCTCAAAAATCCCATCTCCAAGCTCGAGTACTGAAACGTCATGAGTTCCTCCACCGAAATCAAAAACAACTATTTTCTGATCTTTTCCCTTTTTATCCATTCCATAAGCAAGTGCCGCTGCGGTAGGCTCGTTGATAATCCTTCGTACTTTTAGTCCTGCTATTTCACCTGCCTCTTTGGTGGCCTGCCTTTGTGAATCATTAAAATATGCCGGCACTGTTATAACAGCTTCGGTAACGGTTTGTCCTAAATAATCTTCAGCGGTTTTTTTCATTTTCTGAAGTATCATGGCTGAAATTTCCTGAGGACTATACGTTCTCTCATCAATGCGAATCCTTATGGTATTATTATCCCCCTGTTCAACATTGTAAGGAACCCGTTTTCTTTCGGCACTTACTTCGTTAACCGTATTTCCCATAAACCTCTTTATTGAAAAAATTGTTTTGGTGGGATTGGTTATGGCCTGCCTTTTTGCAGGATCTCCAACTTTGCGTTCTCCCCCATCAATAAAACCAACCACCGAGGGTGTGGTGCGCTTTCCTTCGCTGTTTGGAATAACAACGGGTTCGTTTCCTTCCATCACTGCAACGCAGGAGTTGGTGGTTCCTAAATCAATTCCGATTATTTTGCTCATAAATTTTTGTTTTAAATATTTAATGCCTCATTATGAATTTAAAAAAAAGGCGGAAGTAAAAGTCAATGACTGTGCCAATAGAATATTAAATGATTAACTTGCAATAATGACACAAAAAACGCTTAAAAAAATTAAAGTGGAAATGAATGGTGACAAAACGACAGAAAAAAAATTAATTGCAAAGGGGTTGACCATTGGAGGGATTTAACCGGCAAAACTTTACAATAGAAGTATGCTGGCCCCCAACCAACTCATCCAATGAATTTACATCGAGTTGCTTTTGGGTGGATGTGCTGGCATAACGGGAAGAAAAAATTCCTATCCCATTTTCAATATTCGAAAATTCCGGTTTTTCCTGAATAATTCCTGTGGAGGGTTCGTTAGCCAAAAGATAAGTATTCAAATCATCAGCTGCTACATAAACGCTGAATTCAATCTTTTCAAAATACCTGCTATCAATAGTTCCATCTGTTAGGGGTGTTAACTGTCTTGCAATTTCTTTATAAAAATCTTCCCCCTCAATAGTAACCGACATTTCTTCACCGCCTTTTAATGAATTGGAGACAAGAGGAGGCTGAAAGGTCCAGGAAATTTTTCTGCTTACCGGATTTGAGCCGTTGGTAAAAACATCCTTATAATAAATGTTCATCTCCAGCTGATACCTTTTACCGTCTTTCACCGACCTCCAGACAAAGGTTTTATCAATGTATTTCCCGCGGCTGCTTGCAAAACCAATACAATTTACTCCGGGCTGACCGCTGCAGGGAATAACAAACTGCTGGCCCCCTGTAAAATCGCTGATACTATCAATTAACTCTGTTTGGGCTTTAACCACTTTAGCTCCCGCCTCCAATGAAATGTTTAACAGGTACTTTGATTTCGAATCCAAATTCGGCTCAACAAAATAATAAACTTTTTGTTTCGGAAAATAAAAATCACCGCTTCCTTTGTTTGTAAAAACCGAATCTAAAAGTGTCCATTCTCTGCCGGTTTTCACACCATCCTTCCATTCTTCCACCTTGGCCAAAAGAGTATCATATTCCGAAGAATCCCTAACAGATGCCATGGCATAGGCATTGGCATTACCAAGAAATGTTTTGTTAATTTTAATGAAATGGTAGTTTTCATTTTGGTTTAACAAACCATAAACCACCGTTGTTTCTTTATATGGTGCGTTTACTTCCAAATCGGTTTTGCAGGAATGGAGAATAAAAATTAAAGAATAAACCATCAGAAAAAACGGGCATGTTAATTTATTTATTAATGGATAAATTAAATTCCGGCCTTGAGGATTCTCCTTGATTAAATTCATATAAAAAAAATTTGCGGGCAAATATAATCAGTTATTTATAGTTTTGCGGATAAATTAAATTCTCATATAAGACTTAAAATTCTCACCTGATAAATGTCGGTAAATTTAGATATAAAAAGAGTTACCACCCATGTGTTGCAGGAAATGAAGCAGCGGGGTGAAAAAATTTCGATGCTAACGGCCTATGATTTCTCCATGGCCAAAATTGTTGACGAAGCCGGAATTGATATAATTCTAGTTGGTGATTCAGCCTCCAACGTAATGGCCGGGCATGAAACTACTCTTCCAATTACATTAGATCAAATGATTTACCATGCTTCATCAGTGGTTCGGGCGGTAACCCGTGCCCTGATTGTGGTTGATTTGCCTTTCGGAAATTATCAGGGCAATTCAAAGGAGGCCCTTAATTCTTCTATTCGGATAATGAAAGAGTCGGGAGCCCACAGTGTAAAGCTGGAAGGGGGCAAACAGGTAAAGGAATCAGTAGACAGAATTTTATCGGCCGGAATTCCGGTTATGGGACATTTAGGATTGACCCCCCAGGCTATTTATAAGTTCGGAACCTATGAAGTAAGGGCCAAGGAAGAAGAAGAAGCCAAACTATTAATAGAGGATGCCCATGTTTTGGAAGATTGCGGCTGCTTTGCCATTGTACTTGAAAAAATTCCTGCAAAACTTTCGGAAAGATTGGGGAAAGAAATAAAAATTCCACTCATCGGCATTGGCGCAGGAAGTGAAGTGGATGGCCAGGTATTGGTTTTACATGATATGCTTGGGATAACCCGAGAATTTTCTCCCCGTTTTTTAAGGCGTTATGCAAACCTTCACAAAGAAATTAAATCTGCTGTTGAAAATTATATTCACGATGTTAAAACCCGTGATTTTCCGAATAAAAAAGAACAGTATTAATAAATATTAAAACCCATTTTTTCATGGATATTTTTGATAAATTCTCAAGCAATCCGGGTCCCCTCGGAAAATATTCCGAAATGGCCCATGGATATTTTACTTTTCCCAAATTGGAGGGCGAAATAGGAAACAAAATGAAGTTCAGGGGAAAGGATATGCTGGTTTGGTCATTGAATAATTACCTTGGACTTGCAAATCATGCTGAAGTGCGCAAAACGGATGCAGAAGCTGCCAGGCAGTGGGGTTTGAGTACTCCAATGGGTGCAAGGATGATGTCGGGCAACAGCGATAACCACGAGCGGCTTGAAAAAGAACTTTCGGATTTTGTAAAAAAGGAGGACACCATCCTTCTTAATTATGGTTACCAGGGTATGGTTTCGGCCATTGATAACCTGGTTGGTAGGAATGATGTGATTGTTTATGACTCTGAATCGCATGCCTGCATAATTGATGGGATGAGGATGCACATCGGAAAAAGATTTGTTTTTCAGCATAACGATATTGAAAAATTAAAAATTTCGCTCGAAAGGGCAACCAAAATTGTAAAAGAAACCAAAGGAGGAATTCTTGTAATTACTGAAGGGGTTTTTGGCATGGCAGGAGATCAGGGAAAACTACAGGAAATTGTAGATTTAAAGAAGCAATATAATTTTCGGCTTTTTGTAGATGATGCACATGGGATAGGTACCATGGGCAATACCGGGGCAGGGACTGGTGAGGAGCAAGGGGTTCAGGAGGGGATTGACGTATATTTTGGAACTTTCGCAAAAGCTTTTGCTTCGGTAGGCGGCTTTATTTCGGCCAGAAAAGACGTAATAAATTATTTCAGGTATAACATGAGGTCGCAGATTTATGCAAAGGCAATGCCCATGCCATTGGTACTTGGAAATCTTAAGCGGCTGCAGTTATTGCGGGATGAACCTCACCATAAAGCCAACTTGTGGAAAATTGTTCATGCCCTGCAGAGCGGCCTGAAGGAGAAAAACTTTTTTCTCGGAAAAACCAATTCCCCCGTTACACCGGTAATTTTTAAGGGAGGAAGCGTTTTCGAGGCAATTAATATGGTTATTGATTTAAGAGAAAATTATGGAATATTTTGCTCTATTGTAATTTACCCGGTGGTGCCTAAAGATATTATTATGCTCAGAGTTATACCCACAGCAGTGCACACACTCGAGGACGTGAATTACACCATAAAAACTTTTACGATGATGCAGGAAAACCTGAAATCGGGGAAGTATGCAAAAGATAAAGCAGTTTTTGCGGTTTAATTCAAACAAATATTCATTTATTATTCCTGCATTTTCTTCCGCTCAAGTACCCATTTTTTTTGATAAATATTTATGAATCCCGACCGTTTAAACCAGATTTTGGGGATGCTTGAAAAGAATCCGGAAGATTCCTTTCTGTGCTATGCAGCAGCCCTGGAATTTAAAAAAAATCAGAAAATTGATTCGGCCATTGATTTGCTTGAAAAGCTGTTGGCAAGAGATGAAAATTACCTTCCGGCTTATTACCAGCTTGGAAAATTGTTTGAAGTTGCACTTGAATTTGAAAAGGCCAAAAGTATTTTTCTCAAAGGGAAAACAATTGCAATGAATCAAAAGGACATGAAAACTTTCTCTGAACTGGAGGCGGCAATGCAATGAATTCGGACAACAAAAATTTTATTGAGGGAATGCAGCTTTGCGAATCGGGAAATTTTTCCGGGGCCATTGAATTTTTCACTGAAGCCTTGAAAACGGAGGAAAACCCGAGGATTTATTACGAGCGGGGTTTGGCATATTATAATATTAAGAAAAGCAGTGAAGCAATTAAGGATATGGACACTGCCGTGGAACTTGACCCTGAAAATCCTTTTCGCTATTCAAGCCGCGCATTTATAAAAGATTCATTGGGTGATTTGGAAGGGGCCATTGCCGACTACAAAAAAGCAATAGAATTGGATCCGGAGGATGCCATTGCTTATAATAATCTTGGGCTTTTAGAAGAAAAAGCCGGGTTTGGGGAAATGGCAGAAACTCATTTCCAAAAGGCCGACCAAAAGGTAAAAAATGTTGAGTTTCCAAAGGAATTCTCAATCCCTGAACAAATTGCAGCCAATGAAAACCATCTGCAAAAAGAAAGTGAAATTTTGAACCATATTCCAACCCCTAATTTACCTCCAAAAAAGTATCAACCCATGAATTATTTAAGAGAAATATTTTATGTTTTCACCCGAAAAAATCAATGGCTTGAATTTATCAGGTTTGTCAAAAATAGTTTCTGATGCAACCTTTTTTAGAATCTGTATCCAAGTTTATATTTAATAACTATCCCAACACTAAAACCCTCCAGGTAATCCTCCCCAATAAAAGGGCAGGCCTTTATTTAAAAAAATACCTTACCCAAAAATTCGGAAAACCCATCTGGTCGCCAAAAATTTATTCCATTGATGAATTTATGAATGAGTTGTCGGGGTTCACTACCAATGATTCACTTACCCTGCTTTTTGAACTATACTCAATCTATAAAAAAGAAGAAGGAGAAAAGGCACAGCCTCCTGTTGAATTTTTCCGGTGGGCCTCGATTCTTTTAAATGATTTTAACGAAATTGACAGCTATTGCATAAATGCCACTGATTTGTTTAATTACTTAAATGAGGTTAGAGCCATTGAATTGTGGGATCCCTCCGGAGGAGAATTGACCTCGTTTCAGAAACAATACCTCCATTTCTGGAAATTATTGGGGAATTTATACAATGAATTTTTTAAATCCTTAAATCAAAAAAAACAGGGATACCAGGGATTGGCATACAGAACCTCCGCAAGTACTCCAATTTCAGAGGCAATAAAAAAAAACAAAGGTCCCTTTTTGTTTATTGGTTTTAACGCCCTTACCAAGGCTGAAGAAATGGTTATTCAAAACCTTACCGGAACAAATTGTGCCGAAATAATCTGGGATGCAGACGATTATTATTTAAATAATAAAGATCAGGAAGCAGGAATTTTTCTAAGAAATTATCTGGGGTCAAAAAAGTTTGAACCATCGAAAAAAAATAACTCTTTCCCGATGGGTGATGATTTGAGAACGGGAATGAAGGAAATTGAAATTATTGGTGTTCCCGGAAATATTGCACAGGCAAAAAAAACGGGTGAAATTTTAAAAGAAATAATCTCACAGGGAAAAATTCAACAGGAAAACGAAGCCCTGTTAAAAACTGCAGTGGTACTGGCTGACGAATCTCTTCTTGCTCCGGTTCTGAACTCTTTGCCCTCAGAAATAAACAAGGTTAACATTACCATGGGGTATCCCTTAAAATATACCTCTTTTCACGATTTTTGGAATGAAACCCTCCTGCTTCATGAGGGAGTTAAAGATAATTTTGGGAAAAGGTCTTTTTACTACAAAAATCTTTTAAGAGTAATTTCACACCCGGTGGTTTTGTATTCGGATGAAATGATTTTACTTTCAAAAAAAATAGTCTCCGAAATCAAACAAAAAAACATCATCTATGTTCCCCTCGAAAAGCTGGAAGAAATTGCCCTGGCTTTTGGTAAAAAGGAAATGTCCGGTTTGCTATTTCCTCTGTTTTCGGATTGGAAAAATAACCCCGACCTCGCGCTCTCGGCAGGAATCAATCTGATAAAGAAAAAAATATCCGGGAAAAATGTGGAAGACGAAATATTAACGAGCTTTCTCGAAACCTTTCACCAAATTCAAAATCTGCAGGAAAAGTTTAAACTAATTTCTGATCTCCCGGCTTTAAGGTTAATTTTTAATCAGATTACAGGGGGGCTTACCGTTCCGTTTTCAGGAGAACCCCTCACCGGTTTGCAGATAATGGGAATGCTGGAAACCCGTACCCTTGACTTTGAAAATGTTATTTTGCTTTCGGCCAATGAAGAAATATTGCCTTCGGGGAAAAAGCAAAATTCTTTTATCCCCGTAGATGTAAAAAGACAATTTGGACTACCCACATACAACGACAGGGATGCAATTTTTTCTTACCATTTTTATCGTTTAATTCAAAAAGCTAAAAAAATTTTTATTTTGTTTAACAACGACCTTTCAAAAAACTTTGGAAAAGGGAGCAGTGAAAAAAGCCGTTTTATTTCCCAGATTGTTGAGGAGCTTCCACGAATAAATCCGAATATTAAAATTACCCAAAAAACCTTTTCTTTCCCGGCATCACCAACAGAAAAAATTCATTTAAAAATATCCAAAAACGAACAAATTCTGAAACGGCTGGATGAACTGTGTTCTGGCGGAATTTCACCAACGGCACTAAACACATTTTTAAGCTGCCCTCTGGATTTTTACTTTAAATACATTGCCTGTGTAAGAGAAAAGGAGGAAGTGGAAGAAGTTATTGATGATTCCTCCATGGGGGAATTCATCCATTTAGCTCTCCGGGATTTATTCTTCCCTTTTATAGATAAAATAATTTCTCCTTCACAATTGGAAGAAAGAAAAAAGGATTCCGAAAAAATTTTAGAGAATGCCTTTCTTACAAAATATGATAAAAAAGATATTTGTTTCGGAAAAAATCATTTATCATTAAAAGTAGCCCAAAAGCTTGTAAATTCCTTTTTAAACAGAGAAATTAATTATTTGTCAAAACTGGAATCGGAAAAAACCTTCGTCAAAATTCTCCATCTTGAAAAAGAATTTCAAACTGAAATTCAGATTCAGGAAAAAAAAGTACGGATTAAAGGTAAGGTTGACCGTATTGATATGGTGGGTAATACTATTAGAGTTATTGATTATAAAACCGGATTGGTAATTCCGGGTGAAGTTAAAATTGAAAACACTGAAATACTCTCTTGTGAAAAAACCAAACCCAAAGCCAACCAATTGCTCATGTATGCTTATCTTTTTTTAAAAAACAATTTTCAGGGCCAGCCGGATATTATTAAAGCACATGGTAATAATAATGGCAATCATCCCTCTCTCATTTCCGGAATAATATCCCTACGCAAACTTTCTGCCGGTTTAATGCCTTTAATGATAAATGAAAGTCAAATGGTTGATGCAAGTTCACTGGTTGATTTCGAAAGGGAATTTTCACGGGTTATTTCAAAAATGTACAGTTCTGATGAATTTTGGGAGCACAACCCCGAATCGGAATATTGTGAATTTTGCATGTAAAAAAATTAATGGCCGGAATTTATATCCATATCCCCTTTTGCAAACAGGCCTGCCATTATTGCGATTTTCATTTTTCAACTTCGGTAAAAAATAAAAACGCCTTCCTTGCAGCTCTAAAAAATGAAATCCGTTTCAGGAAAAATTATTTTTCAATTCCAACCGCTAGAGGCAACGAAGGGTCATCCAATTTTCCACTCTCCCCCATTCAAACGATATATTTCGGAGGAGGAACTCCCTCACTTCTTACATCAGAGGAATTACTTGGCATTTTTGAAGTTCTCAATGCCTGTTTTACCATCGAAAAAAATGCTGAAATTACACTGGAGGCAAATCCTGATGACCTCACACCGGAAAAATTATCGGAATTAAAAAAAACTCCGGTTAACCGGCTAAGTATTGGAATACAGTCGTTCGAAGACATTGATTTGGGCCTGTTAAACAGATCCCATAATTCATTTCAGGCTATTCAAAGTGTAAAGCATGCCATTGATTTGGGATTTGACAATATTACACTGGATTTGATTTACGGAATTCCAACCCTTACCAACGAAAGTTGGAAGTCCAATCTGGAAAAGGCCTTTTCCCTGAATGTACCTCACATTTCGGCATATTGTCTAACTGCTGAGCCAAAAACAGCCATGGCCGACTTTATTAAAAAAGGGAAATTGATTCCGGGCAAGGGTTCAAACCCAGCAATTAAATGGATGCTGGATGATGATAAATCTGCCTCTCAATTTGAAATCCTATTGAATGAAATGGAAGCCAACAACTTTGTTCAATATGAAATTTCTAATTTTTGCAAAACGGATTTATTACAAGGAGGAACTTCTGGTTTTATTAATGAAAAAGGGTATCCCGGCAGGGTTGGAATTCATAACAGCAATTATTGGAAAGGAAATAATTATATCGGGTTTGGCCCCTCGGCACATTCTTTTAACGGGGATTCCCGTCAATGGAATGTTTCAAACAATCCACTTTATATTAAATCATATGAAAAAAACCAAATGAACTTTGAGCTGGAAATACTTACAGAGGAGAATAAATACAATGAATACATTCTTACTTCACTCCGGACCATTTGGGGATGCTCCCTTGAAACGGTTAAAAATAATTTCGGAGAAACTCTATTAATTTATTTGTTAAAAAATGCACAACCCTATTTATCACAAAACTTTCTGACCCGGGATCAAAGTATCCTAACTCTCACCAAAAAAGGAAAATTTATTTCAGATAAAATAATTTCGGATTTGTTTGTTTTGCAATAATAACATGCTGCATCCGTTAAACCTCTTTTTCTTTTAAAAAAAATTTTATTGGGAAATTCTATTATTTTTGTTCGTTCCATAAATTATTTATCCAAACCAATTTGCTGATGGTGAAACTTTACTAAAAGTTTAAACAAGACCCTGATGGGTAAAGACGGAAAATTTTTCAAACTTTTAGTAACCCTTTTACTATTAGCGGGGTTGTTTTTTGCCATTGCAGAAACTCCTTACCGTAATTTTATTCCTTCCTTTCCAAAAATTCCCGGAGATACTTTAAAGACCGATTCCACTCTCTCAAATTCCTCCGAAGAAAAGTTGAAATATCCCTTTAAAGACCAGGGGAACATGCCTTATGATAAATCCCCATCGGGAGGCCTCTACATGGAAAACCCTTCCAACATAAAAAATGATGTGGATTACGATCCTTCCACCGGAAACTACAATTTTAAGCAAACCATCGGAGATAGTATCCCATACCGCAACTCATCCGACATGACTCTGGAAGAATATATGGAGTACGACAGCCGTAAATCTCTTAAAAAATACTGGCAGGAAAAATCAACCAGCGAAAGTTTTGGCCAGAAAAAAGGGTTCCGCCCACAACTCCATGTTGAAAGTGAAGTGTTCGATAAAATTTTTGGCGGAAACACCATTGATATCAGGCCTCAGGGTTCTGCTGAATTAATTTTCGGAGTAAACGTGGCCCGGAATGATAACCCGGCTCTCCCGGTAAAACAAAGGCGTATTAGCACCTTCGATTTTGATGAGAAAATTCAGCTGAGTGTTATTGGACAGATTGGTGATAAAATGAAACTAAACACCACCTATAATACCGAGGCCGGATTTGATTTCGAGAACCAAATGAAACTGGCTTATCAGGGTCACGAGGATGAAATTATTCAGGTTATTGAAGCGGGAAATGTTACCCTTCCTCTTAAAGGTTCACTCATTACAGGCAGCCAAACTCTTTTTGGAATTAAAACTGGTTTAAAATTCGGACGCCTGGATGTAACCACGGTGGTATCACAGCAAAAAGGAAAAAAATCAGAGGTAGAAGTGCAGGGAGGCGCCCAGGTAAATTCTTTTGAAGTAAAAGCCGACAGGTATGAGGCAAACAGGCATTTTTTCCTGGCCCAGTATTTCAGGAATCAGTATGAAAAAGCCCTCTCAAAACTTCCGGTAATTCAGTCAACTACAAACATCACCAAAATTGAAGTATGGAAACTTCAAACCTCTGCTGCCGTTGTTGACCTCCGGAATATTATTGCATTTCAGGATTTAGGAGAAAGCAACCCCGGTTTTTTTTATAATAAAATCTTTACCAAAGACAAAAACCCCAACGATTCTCTTCCTGATAACGGAGCAAATAATATTTATTCCCAAATGCTTTCGGATAGTCTGGTAAGAGGATTTATCAGTGCCTCCGACCGGTTAAATGGAATGGGCCTTGTTTCGAGAAGGGATTTTGAGAAAGTAGGAGCGGCTAAAAAACTGGCAAAAGACCAGGATTATAACGTAAATTATCAGCTTGGCTATATTTCCCTTAACCAGGAACTCAACCCCAACGAGGTACTGGCTGTTGCATTTCAATATACAAGCGAAGGCAAAACATATCAGGTAGGCGAATTTTCAACGGATGTAACTGCCGGACAAAATGCATTGTATCTAAAAATGCTTAAATCATCTGAAATAAACACCCATTCACCCATGTGGAATCTGATGATGGAAAATGTATATTCCATAAATGCCTACC
>JAHEZO010000077.1:0-3921 GCA_023250995.1 Flavobacteriales bacterium
CTTTTGCCTATGTAACAGCCATGCAAAGCCATCAACCCGATTCTACCAAGTACCTGCCTTTTACCCCTGGTCCAAAAATTTCTTCCGATATAAGGGCTGATTTAAATTTTAAGAAAAAAGAAGCCGGAACAGGTAAATTTATTCCCAGCGATGCTTATATAAAAGCGGGAATGGATTATTTTTTAAAACAGGATAAATTTTATGCTGCCTACAACACCGAAACTTTAACTCCCGGATACTTCCTTTTCAATCTTGGAACCGGAGGAAATCTTGTAATAAAAGGAAAAACCATTTTTTCATTATTTATTAGCGTAAACAACCTTTTTGATGTGGCCTATCAAAGTCACCTGAGCCGTTTAAAATACATGGATGAAAACTATTCATCCGGCCGGGTGGGAGTTTATAACATGGGAAGAAATGTAGGAATTAAATTTGTGGTTCCGGTGGGGTGAAATGTAATTTTTGCTTGATATTTCGGGGGGGGTATTCTAAAGAATTTTTCCTCAGGCCTGTGCGGCCGGACCACCAAAATTAAGTGGAATTGAAGGAGCCTCAGTTTCTTTTATTAATCCATGCACAGATTCAAACTTGCTCACATTATCAGCCAAGGCCCTCATCAGGCGTTTGGCGTGCTGGGGGGTAAGAATGATTCGCGATTTAACTTTTGCCTTTGGAGTTCCGGGCATAAGTTTAATAAAATCCACTACAAATTCAGAATTAGAATGAGTTATGATGGCAAGATTAGAATAAATTCCCTCGGCCATTTCTTCCGATAGTTCTATGTTTAACTGCCCGGGTTGGGGAACTGGTCCGGCAGGAGGATTCTGTTCTTTATTCATATTAAAAAAAATTAAAAACGAATGGTGAATTATAAATTAATAATTCATAACCCACCATTCGTTATTCATAATTTATTATTGACCTTATCTTCTTTTCCCAACAGTTTCAACTTCTTCTTCCAATTCTTCCCTTTCCGCTTTTGACTTTAGAAGAGCATCGTACTCTTCCTGAGATCCAACGATGATTTTTTCGTAATCTCTTAAGCCCGTTCCGGCTGGAATAAGATGGCCAACAATAACATTTTCTTTTAAGCCAAGCATAAAGTCATCTTTTGCGGCAATTGCTGCCTCGTTAAGAACTTTTGTGGTTTCCTGGAAGGAGGCGGCCGAAATCCAGCTGTCGGTTTGCAAAGAAGCTCTGGTAATTCCCTGTAAAATTGAAGTCGAAGTGGCTGTTATTACATCTCTTGCTTCCACCAGTTTCTTATCCTTCCTTTTGAGCATTGAATTTTCATCCCTTAACTTTCTTGCATTAATTATCTGGCCGGCTTTCATTGTTTCCGAATCCCCTTCACTTACCACTACTTTCATTCCGAAAAGGCGGTCGTTTTCATCCATGAAATCGGCTTTGTTTACAATTTGTTTTTCGAGAAATCTGGTATCGCCCGGATCTTCAATTTCAACCTTACGCATCATTTGCCTCACAATCACTTCAAAATGCTTGTCGTTGATTTTTACTCCCTGTAACCGGTACACTTCCTGAACTTCATTAACAAGATACTCCTGAACCTTTGTGGGTCCTTTAATGGCAAGGATATCTGATGGGGTTATAGAGCCATCGCTTAATGGGTCTCCAGCTTTAATAAAATCATTTTCCTGAACAAGAATGTGTTTGGAAAGCGGAACCAGATATTTTTTAATTTCTCCGGTTTTTGATTGCACTTCAATTTCCCTGTTTCCTCTTTTTATTTTCCCAAAAGAAACTATCCCGTCAATTTCTGAAACAACAGCCGGGTTGGAAGGGTTTCTTGCTTCAAACAGCTCAGTAACCCTGGGTAACCCACCGGTAATATCTCCTGATTTTCCTGAAGTTCTCGGGATTTTCACCAGAGTATCTCCGGCATCAACCTGGCTTCCTTCATTTACTACAATGTGTGCACCTACAGGAATGTTATAGGTTCGCAGAACTTCACCTTTTTTATCCAGAATCCTGAGTGCGGGATTTTTAGTTTTATCCCTTGTTTCCATAATAACCTTTTCTTTAAAACCGGTTTGTTCATCCGATTCTTCCCTGAAAGTAACTCCCTCCTCAATGCTTTCATATTCAATTTTCCCTGCCAATTCCGAAATAATAACGGCATTATAAGGATCCCAGCTACAAATTTCTTCTCCCTTTTTTACAGAGGCTCCGCTTTTAAAAAACAAGTCGGCCCCATAAGGAATGTTACTGGTGGTAAGAGTAATGTTTGTGTTTTTATCCACAATTCTCATTTCGGCTGAACGCCCGATTACTTTATGTAATTTTTTGTGCTCGCCCTTACCTCCAACCTCAACGGTTCTTAATTCATCAATTTCCAGCCTGCCATCATATTTTGCAAGAATTTTCGATTCTGTCATAATATTTGCAGCAGCACCTCCGATATGGAAAGTACGAAGTGTAAGCTGTGTTCCCGGTTCCCCAATGGACTGGGCAGGTATTACCCCGGTGGCTTCCCCCCTCTGAACCATCCTTCCGGTGGCCAGGTTCCTTCCGTAACATTTGGTACAAACCCCTCTCTTTTGTTCGCAAGTTAGCACCGACCTAATTTCAACTTCCTCAATGGGCGATTTGGCAATTATTTCGGCATAATCTTCGGTAATTTCTTTTCCCGATTCTACAATCAACTCACCGGTGAGGGGATGAAAAATATCGTGCACCGAGGTACGCCCGAGGATCCGGTCGTACAGCGATTCAACAATATCTTCATTTTTCTTTAGCGCTGTTGCAATAAGTCCACGCAGCGTTCCGCAATCTTCTTCTGTAATAATTACATCCTGTGCAACATCCACCAGCCTTCTTGTAAGATAACCTGCATCCGCTGTTTTAAGAGCGGTATCAGCCAAACCTTTCCGGGCACCGTGTGTTGAAATAAAATATTCCAAAATTGAAAGACCCTCCTTAAAGTTTGAAAGAATCGGGTTTTCAATAATTTCGCCTCCTCCTGCTCCTGATTTACGGGGCTTGGCCATCAAACCTCTCATCCCCGAAAGCTGCCGAATCTGTTCCTTTGAACCCCGTGCACCTGAATCAAACATCATGTAAATTGAATTGAATCCCTGGCGGTCATTTTTCAAATGTTCCATCAGAGTATGGGTGAGCTTCGAATTGGTATGAGTCCAGATATCAATTATCTGGTTATACCGCTCATTATTTGTTATCAAACCCATATTATAGGAAGAAACAACTTCATCCACCTGGGAGGCCGCCTCATTTAAAAGTTTTTCTTTTTGAGCCGGAACAACAACATCTTCAATATTAAAAGACAAACCACCTTTAAATGCCATGTTAAAACCAAGATCCTTTATGTCATCCAAAAATTTAGAGGCTTTGGGAAGGTCGGTTTTTTTAAGAATGGTGCTAATAATATCTCTTAGAGATTTTTTGGTTAGCAGTTCATTAATATATCCTACTTCTTCGGGAACCACCTGATTGAAAATAACGCGGCCAACGGTTGTGTCAATGATTTTTGATTTTCCATCAACCATTATTCTCAATTTAATAAAGGCATGCAAATCAACTTTTCCTTCATTATAGGCAATAATCAATTCCGATGAAGAAAAGAAAGTCATTCCCTCTCCTTTCATAATTTCCTTTCCTTCCGTCCTTTTGCCTTTGGTCATATAATATAACCCAAGTACCATGTCCTGCGAAGGAACTGTGATGGGTGCTCCATTTGCAGGATTTAGAATGTTGTGAGAAGCGAGCATTAATAATTGTGCTTCAAGAATGGCTGCATGCCCCAAAGGAACGTGTACTGCCATCTGGTCACCGTCAAAGTCGGCATTAAAAGCAGTACAAACCAAAGGATGAAGCTGAATAGCTTTTCCTTCAATAAGTTTTGGCTGAAAGGCCTGAATTCCCATTCGGTGAAGAGTAGGGGCC
>JAHEZO010000077.1:3931-14432 GCA_023250995.1 Flavobacteriales bacterium
TTAAAACATTTTCTAAAATATCCCAAACAACAGGATCCTTCCGGTCAACAATTTTTTTAGCTGATTTCACCGTTTTAACAATTCCCCTTTCAATCATTTTGCGAATGATAAAAGGTTTAAAAAGCTCTGCGGCCATTGCCTTGGGCAATCCGCACTCAAAAAGTTTCAATTCGGGTCCAACAACAATTACTGAACGTGCTGAATAGTCAACCCTTTTTCCGAGCAGGTTTTGACGGAAACGGCCCTGCTTTCCTTTTAAACTGTCGCTCAATGATTTTAACGGGCGGTTGGAATCTGTTTTTACGGCACTGGCCTTTCTGGAATTATCAAAAAGGGAATCAACTGCCTCCTGGAGCATCCTTTTTTCATTTCTCAAAATTACCTCAGGGGCCTTAATTTCAATTAACCTTTTTAACCGATTGTTACGAATAATTACTCTCCTGTACAAATCATTTAAATCAGAGGTTGCAAAGCGGCCACCATCCAGGGGAACAAGCGGGCGAAGTTCAGGGGGAATAACCGGAAGAGTTTTGATTATCATCCATTCAGGCCGATTTATCATTCTTTCGTTTCCATGCCTAAAGGCCTCAACTACATTAAGCCTTTTAAGTGCATCGGCTTTTCTTTGCTGTGAGGTTTCGGTGTTTGCCTTATGGCGGAGTTCATACGAAAGGACATCAAGATCCATTCTGCCCAATAAATCATACAGGGCCTCTCCTCCCATTTTTGCAACAAACTTATTCGGGTCTTTTTCATCCAGAAACTGGTTCTCTTTTGGAAGAGTGTCCATTATATCAATCCATTCTTCTTCTGAAATAAAATCAAGATATTTTAATGGCTCTCCTTCTTTTGTTTTTGCTATTCCAGGATTAATTACAACATATTTTTCGTAATAAATGATTGATTCGAGTTTTTTTGTAGGAAGGCCAAGAAGATATCCTATTTTGTTGGGCAGGGATTTAAAATACCAAATATGGGCTACAGGAACCACCAATGAAATATGCCCCATTCTTTCCCTTCTTACTTTCTTTTCGGTAACCTCTACCCCGCAACGGTCGCACACAATTCCCTTATAACGAATTCTCTTATATTTTCCGCAATGACATTCCCAGTCTTTAACCGGGCCGAATATCCTCTCACAAAACAGGCCGTCACGCTCGGGTTTATATGTGCGGTAATTTATGGTTTCCGGTTTAAGAACTTCACCGCAGGAACGTTCTAAAATTGCTTCAGGTGAAGCCAAACTGATGGTGACTTTTTTAAAATCACTCCTGGGTTTATTTTCTTTTCTTGGGTTCATATGTTGAGAATTTGAAAATTATACAATTAAAAAAAAACTTTTACTCCATAATTACATTCAGGCCAAGCCCTCTTAATTCGTGCAAAAGCACATTGAATGATTCGGGAATTCCGGGAATTGGCATGTTTTCACCTTTAACAATGGTTTCATATGCTTTTGCCCTTCCCATTACATCATCAGATTTCACTGTAAGGATTTCCTGAAGAATGTTTGCAGCACCAAAAGCTTCAAGTGCCCAAACCTCCATCTCACCAAAACGCTGACCGCCGAACTGGGCTTTACCTCCAAGTGGCTGTTGCGTAATAAGTGAATATGGTCCGATTGAACGGGCGTGCATTTTATCATCCACCATATGATGTAATTTGATAATATAAATTACACCTACGGTACAGGGCTGATGAAATTTTTCACCTGAAAGGCCGTCATAAAGCTGAGTGCGCCCAAACTTTGGAATTCCTGCCTTGGTAGCCCATTCATCAATTTGATCCAAAGTAGCTCCGTCAAAAATGGGGGTGGCAAATTTTACCCCAAGTTTTTTCCCGGCCCATCCAAGAACGGTTTCGTAAATCTGCCCAAGGTTCATACGGGAGGGAACTCCAAGCGGATTAAGAACAATATCAACCGGTGTTCCATCGGCCATAAAAGGCATATCCTCATCTCTCACAATTCTCGCAACGATTCCTTTATTACCATGCCTTCCGGCCATTTTATCGCCCACACGAAGTTTTCTTTTCTGTGCAAGGTAAATTTTTGCAAGCTGAATGATTCCGGAGGGAAGTTCGTCTCCAATGGTTAGCGCAAATTTTTTCCTTTTCATTGCCCCTTCAATATCGCTTAATTTAACCTGATAATTTTGAAGCAGGGCCCGAATCATATCATTTTTATCCTTATCCGTAGTCCATTTATTCGGATTGATATTGGAATAATCAACTTTTTCAAGAATTTTTTGGGTGAATTTTGTTCCCTTGGCAATTAATTCTTCCTTAAAATAAGAATAAACCCCTTGGGAGGTTTTGCCGGCAACCAAAGTAGAAAGTTTTTCAACAAGAACGGCCTGTAAATCGGAAACATCTTTATTAAAATCTTTTTCAATTTTATCCAATGCTCCTTTTTCAGCTTGTTTTTGTTTTCTGTCTTTTATGGCTCTTGAAAAGAGTTTTTTATCAATAACAACACCTCTTACAGCGGGCGAAACGCGCAGTGATGCATCTTTTACATCCCCCGCTTTATCTCCGAAAATTGCCCTCAGAAGTTTTTCTTCAGGAGTAGGATCGCTTTCTCCTTTGGGGGTAATTTTTCCTATCAGGATATCTCCTTCGTTTACCTCGGTTCCAATTCGGATGAGTCCGTTTTCATCCAGATTTTTGGTTGTTTCTTCGCTAACGTTCGGAATATCTGCAGTTAATTCCTCCAAACCTCTTTTCGTATCTCTTACTTCAAGTGTATGTTCTTCAACATGTATTGACGTAAAAACATCTTCTCTTGCAACCTTTTCTGAAATAACAATGGCATCCTCAAAGTTGTACCCTTTCCAAGGCATAAAGGCCACCATCAGGTTCCTTCCAAGAGCAAGTTCTCCGTCAACGGTTCCATAACCTTCACATAAAACCTGACCTTTAAAAACTTTTTCTCCTTTTTTTACAATCGGGCGGAGGTTAATGCAGGTGGTTTGATTTGTTTTGAGGAATTTTATGAGCTTATACGTTTTGATATCATCGTCAAAACTTACCAACCTGTCATCAGCGGTTCGGTTATACCGAATGGTGATTTCCCTGGCATCTACATTTTCAACTGAACCATCACCCTCTGCCTCAATGAGTACCCGGGTATCCCTGGCTATAAGAGCTTCTAATCCGGTTCCAACAATCGGAGGTTCCGGCTTAAGAAGGGGTACGGCTTGCCTTTGCATGTTTGAACCCATCAGGGCACGGTTGGCATCATCATGCTCAAGAAAAGGAATAAGAGATGCGGCAATTGATGCAATTTGGTTTGGAGCCACATCCATGAGGTGAACATTATCAGGTTCAACAACCGGGAAATCGCCTTCAAACCGGGCTTTTACTTTTCCCTTATCGAAAGTACCACCCTGGTCAATTTTTGCATTGGCCTGTGCAATTATTTTCCCGTTTTCCTCCTCTGCACTTAAATAAACAATATCTTTTAAATTAACTTTCCCTGAATCTACCTTGCGGTAAGGGGTTTCAATAAAGCCAAGTTTATTAATTTTTGCATAAACGCAGAGGGAAGAAATCAAACCGATATTTGGTCCCTCAGGGGTTTCAATGGTACACAACCTTCCGTAGTGGGTATAGTGAACATCACGAACCTCAAACCCGGCCCTCTCACGTGAAAGACCCCCGGGTCCAAGTGCAGATAATCTTCTTTTGTGTGTTATTTCAGATAAGGGGTTTGTTTGATCCATAAATTGCGACAATTGATTTGTCCCAAAAAATGAATTAATTACTGATGAAAGAGTTTTTGCGTTAATCAGGTCGATGGGAGTAAAAACTTCGTTGTCCCTAACATTCATCCTTTCTCTGATAGTGCGGGCCATTCTGGCCAAACCAATACCGAACTGGTTATATAATTGTTCGCCCACGGTGCGAACCCTCCTGTTGCTCAGGTGATCAATATCATCAACATCAGTTCTTGAATTTATCAGCTGAATTAAATATTTGATGATTGCAATAATGTCTTCTTTGGTTAAAACTTTTATGTCTTCGGCAGTTTGGAGCCCAAGTTTTTTGTTTAAACGATAGCGTCCCACTTCTCCCAAATCATACCTTTTGTCGGAGAAGAAAAGTTTATCAATTATTCCTCTTGCTGTTTCTTCATCGGGTGGCTCTGAGTTTCTTAAAACCCGGTAAATATGTTCTACCGCTTCCATTTCAGAGTTGGAAGGGTCTTTTTGCAGCGTATTGTAAATAATAGAGTAATCTGCTGCATTGGTATCCTGTTTATGAAGAAGAATTGTTTGAGCACCGGAATCAACCACTTTATCCACATGTTCATCGGTAAGGGTAGTTTCCCTATCCACAATTACTTCATTCCGCTCAATGGAAACCACTTCTCCTGTATCCTCATCAACAAAATCCTCAATCCAGGTCCTTAACACCCGGGCGGCAAGTTTCCGGCCAACCACCTTTTTCAGGTTTATCTTATTCACTTTAATTTCATCTGCCAGATTAAAAATTTCTAGGATCTGTTTATCACTTTCAAAACCAATGGCGCGGAAAAGAGTGGTAACGGGTAATTTTTTCTTCCGGTCGATATAAGCGTACATTACATTATTAATATCGGTGGCAAATTCGATCCAGGAGCCTCTGAAAGGGATAACTCTTGCGGAATAAAGTTTTATTCCATTGGCATGAAAGCTCTGGCCAAAAAACACTCCCGGGGAGCGGTGAAGCTGAGAAACAATTACCCTTTCGGCACCATTGATAATAAACGATCCTTTGGGAGACATGTACGGAATGGTTCCAAGGTAAACATCCTGAACTATTGTTTCAAAATCTTCGTGTTCGGGATCGGTGCAATAAAGTTTTAGCTTGGCTTTAAGGGGAACACTATAGGTAAGGCCCCTTTCCAAACATTCTTCAATGCTGTAACGGGGGGGATCAACAAAGTAATCAAGAAATTCGAGCACGAAATTATTCCTTGCATCTGTAATGGGGAAATTTTCAGCAAACACCCGGTACAGGCCCTCATTGTGGCGATTTTCAGGAGAAGTTTCAAGTTGGAAAAAATCCTTAAAAGCCTTCAACTGGATTTCCAGAAAATCAGGATATTCAAACGGACTTTGAGAAGAAGAGAAATTAATCCTTGCTGCTTTTTTTTCTTTTGACATATTTCAGAGGAATTAGAGAGAACAATTAGGGAAAATAAAACAAAAAAAAGGGAAATGCAAAAACAGCAAAGTCCCGTCCAAAATGATGAACGGGAAATGCCGGAATATGGTCAGCTGGTGAAATTATTTAATTTCAACTTCAGCTCCCGCTTCTTCAAGTTGTTTTTTAAGGGATTCGGCTTCATCCTTTTTGATGCCTTCCTTCACCGGTTTTGGTGCGTTGTCAACTAATTCTTTTGCCTCTTTAAGCCCGAGGCCGGAAAGTTCCTTTACCAGCTTAACAACTGCGAGTTTTGCCTGTCCGCCAGATTTCAGAATTACTGTGAATTCTGTTTTTTCAGCGGCTGCTTCTCCGCCTGCTGCTGCACCTCCGCCTCCTGCAACTGCAACTGCGGCTGCTGCCGGCTCAATGCCATATTCATCTTTTAATATTTTAGCCAATTCATTTACCTCCTTAACGGTAAGGTTTACGAGTTGTTCTGCGAATGCTTTTAAATCTGCCATTGTTTTGATTTTTAAATTAATTGGATTAATATTAACTAACTTTTATTAAATAATATCCCTTGGGGAAGCAAAAAGGGATTTAAAAAAAAATTAAAATTCTAAAAATTCGTTTAATTCGTTTCTCTTTCTGATAATGTTTTTACAATCCCTGCCAATTTATTTTTCCCTGACTGAAGAGCAGAAACCACATTTTTTGCAGGAGATTGAAGGAGCCCGATGATTTCACCTATTAATTCATTTTTGCTTTTTAGGTTTACCAATGTTTCCAACTGGTTGTCGCCTATGAAAACGGTTTCTTCAATAAAAGCGGCCTTCAAAATTGGCTTATCATTTTTTTTTCTGAATTCTTTTATCACTTTGGCGGTAACATTTCCCCCTTCGGAATAAAAAATTGAGGTTACTCCATGAAGCGTATCATACATTCCGTCATAATTTTTTCCGGTTTTTTCCATCGCTTTTTTAAGGAGGGTATTTTTAATCACCTTCATCTGAATTTTCTTGTTAAAGCAAATTCTTCTTAGTTTATTGGTACTTTCAACAGTAAGGCCGGAGGTGTCGGCAAGGTAAAAAACAGGAACCTTATTTAATTCTTCGGTAAGCCCTGCAATTACTTTATTTTTTGTTTCCTTATTCATAACGGTATCAGATAAAAATCAGAAAAGATAAATTAGTTTAAGGAGGATGTTTCAATTTTCACTCCGGGGCTCATAGTGCTTGAACCGGTAATGCTTTTTAAATAAACTCCCTTGGCTGAGGATGGTTTTAATTTTATTATTGTTTGCAAAAGCTCCTGAGCGTTTTCCGCAAGTTTTTGTGCATCAAAAGAAACCTTACCAACAGAGGCATGGATAATTCCCGTTTTATCCACCTTAAAATCAATTTTTCCGGCCTTTACTTCTTTCACTGCTTTACCAAGATCCATGGTAACGGTACCTGTTTTAGGGTTTGGCATCAGACCCCTCGGCCCTAATATTTTGCCAAGCGCTCCAACTTTACCCATTACAGAGGGGAGGGTAATAATCACATCCACATCTGTCCATCCCTCTTTTATTTTCTGAATATAATCATCCAAACCAACGAAATCGGCTCCGGCTTTTTTTGCCTCTTCTTCTTTATCCGGTGTACAAAGAACCAAAACCCTGATTGTTTTTCCGGTTCCGTGAGGAAGGGAAGCAACACCGCGAACCATTTGATTTGCCTTAGCCGGATCAACGCCCAAGCGGACACTTAAATCAATGGAAGAATCGAATTTCGTGCTGGAAATATTTTTAATTATTTGCATTGCCTCCACAACCGAAAACATTTTGTTTCCGTCATATTTAGAAATGGCTTCCTTTCTTTTTTTTGAAACTTTCATAAAATTAACTTTAGCGAATTGATTCGAAAAAATATTACTTCCTTAGTTTTCGGAGGGACCGTTACCGCCTTTTACTGTTATTCCCATGCTTCGAGCACTCCCAGCTACCATTTTCATTGCTGAATTAAGAGTAAAACAATTCAAATCCGCCATTTTTTCCTCGGCAATGGTTTTAACCTGATCCCAGGTTACATTTGCAACCTTTTTCCGGTTTGGCTCAGCCGATCCTGATTTAGCTTTTGTTACTTCAAGCAACTGATTTGCAACGGGTGGAAGTTTAATGATAAACTCGAATGATTTGTCGGTATATACCGTAATGATTACCGGAAGAACCTTTCCAATTTTATCCTGAGTGCGGGCATTAAACTGCTTACAGAATTCCATTATGTTTACCCCTTTAGCTCCAAGAGCCGGGCCTATGGGAGGGGCAGGATTTGCCTGTCCGCCTTTTACCTGCAATTTAACCATTGCCCCAATTTCTTTTGCCATAATTATTTACTCTTTTAAAATTTATTCTTTTTCAACCTGCATGAAACTCAATTCTACCGGAGTTTTTCTTCCAAAAATTTTTACACTTACTTTTAGCTTTTTCTTTTCCGGATTTATTTCTTCAATTACTCCGGTGAAGCTGTTAAACGGTCCGTCAATCACTTTCACTGATTCACCCACAATAAAGGGGGTGTTAATTTCCTCTGCACTTTCGGCAAGTTCATCCACTTTCCCGAGAATCCGGTTTACCTCTGCCACCCTAAGTGGAACTGGTTTTCCGCCTTTTTCGGCCCCTAAAAAACCCAAAACATTAGGGATGTTACGAATAATATGCGGTGTTTCTCCTTCAAGATTGGCTTCAATTAAAACATAACCGGGAAAATAATTTCTTTCCTTGCTCACCTTTTTACCGGCTCTTATCTGGTAAACTTTTTCGGTTGGAATTAAAATTTGAGCAATGTTATTTTGCAATTTTAACCGGCTGATTTCAAGTTCTAATTGTTCCTTAACTTTTTTCTCTTTGCCACTAATTGCTTTAACAACGTACCATTTCTTTGTTTTGGCTTTGCTCGTATCGGCAACATTGACTTCTGCTTGAATTTCGCTCATAAAAAATTAATTAAACGCTTTATAAATTAACTTCATGGCGTTGCTTGCACTTAAATCCATCACATATATTATCAAAGCAATAATAAAGGCCGAAATAAGAACTATCAATGAACTACCTTGTAACTCTGCCCAGGTAGGCCAGGAAACTTTATTTTTCAATTCATCCCAGGATTCTTCAAGATAAACTCTTATTTTATTCACAAAAAAATATTTTAAAATTTTCCTATTACTATTTTTCCAACGAAGCACGGGTGGCAGGACTCGAACCTACAACCAACGGTTTTGGAGACCGCTACTCTACCAATTGAGCTACACCCGTGTAGCTTTTTTCTCCAATTTTTTTCGAATCTGCAACAAATCCTTACTTTGCCGGAAAAGGATGAACTTATTATTTCAGGATTTCAGTGATCTGGCCGGCACCCACAGTCCTTCCACCTTCTCTGATGGCAAATTTCAACCCTTTGTTAATTGCCACAGGAACGATTAATGTAACGTGAATGGTAAGATTATCTCCGGGCATAACCATCTCTCTTCCCTGATCCAAAGTAATTTCACCTGTAACATCTGTCGTTCTAAGGTAAAACTGAGGACGATATTTCTGATGAAAAGGAGTATGCCTTCCGCCTTCTTCTTTTTTCAGGATATAAACTTCGGCTTTAAACTCTGTGTGAGGAGTAATACTTCCGGGTTTAGCCAAAACCATTCCTCTCCTTATTTGTTCTTTTTCAATACCACGGAGCAAAAGGCCAACGTTATCGCCTGCCTCTCCCCTATTTAATATTTTACGGAACATTTCAACACCCGTAACAACGGATTTTAATTTTTCGGCACCAAAACCAAGAATGTCTATTTCCTCTCCGGAGTTAATTACACCGGTTTCAATTCTGCCGGTAGCAACTGTACCTCTCCCTGTAATAGAAAACACATCTTCCACAGGCATTAGAAAGGGTTTTTCGGTTTCCCGCGGGGGGATTGGAATGAAATCATCTACGTTTGTCATCAAGTCCTCAATGGTTTTAACCCATTTTGCATCCCCGTTTAAACCACCCAGAGCTGAACCTCTGATAATGGGAATGGCTTTCCCATCATATTGGTAAAAGGTAAGCAGACTTCTAATTTCATCTTCAACAAGGTCGAGAAGTTCAGGATCGTCCACCATATCCACTTTATTCATAAAAACGACCAATTGCGGAACTCCCACCTGACGGGCCAAAAGAATATGCTCACGGGTTTGAGGCATTGGGCCATCTGTAGCGGCAACCACAAGGATAGCTCCGTCCATTTGGGCTGCACCGGTAACCATGTTTTTTACATAGTCGGCATGGCCCGGACAATCAACGTGGGCATAGTGCCTTTTTTCGGTGGAATACTCCACGTGGGCTGTATTAATGGTAATTCCCCTTTCCTTTTCCTCGGGGGCGCTATCAATTGAATCAAACGACCGCACTTGAGCAAGTCCTTTTTTAGAGAGGATGGTTGTAATTGCTGCGGTTAGCGTTGTTTTGCCATGGTCAACGTGACCAATAGTACCGATGTTAACATGCGGTTTAGAACGATCAAATAATTCTTTTGCCATAGGATAAAAATTTGAGATTAAAAATTAAAAAAATTAATGTTTTGATAGAGCCGTTGATGGGAATTGAACCCGCGACCTCTTCCTTACCAAGGAAGTGCTCTACCCCTGAGCTACAACGGCAGGATTTGCCGAAATTTTGTAGTGCAAATATTTTAAAGAACTTCAAAACCTGCCAAAGAGCGGGAGACGAGGTTCGAACCCGCGACCTACAGCTTGGAAGGCTGTCGCTCTACCAACTGAGCTACTCCCGCAATAAAAAAAAAGAACAAAAAATTCAAAAAACCACTTAAAGTAAAATTTTACCCCTGTGGGGAGAGCAGGTTTCGAACCTACGAAGGCGTAAGCCAACAGATTTACAGTCTGTCCTCGTTGACCACTTGAGTATCTCCCCTTGGCTCCCTTTCAAATCTTTTTAAGAATTGTGAGCCAGCGGAGGGACTCGAACCCCCGACCAGCTGATTACAAATCAGCTGCTCTACCAGCTGAGCTACGCTGGCTAAAACAATTATTGCCCCCAAAAAAGTCTGACCGAAAGCCAGATTTTTGCCAACTGCAATTTTTCATAATTATTACCGAAAAACTGCAGAATTGCTGGCATTTCATCAAAAAAAGAACATAAACACTTTGGTGTTTTTTTGAAAAAAGGACTGCAAAAATATTAAAAATTTGGTTACTACCAAAAGATATTTTAAAAAAAACAAAAAAAGGCACGGAAATAATTCTTTCCGTGCCAATATTCAAAAAAGTAAAATAAAAATTATCTTTTAATTTTATCCTTTCTTTTTTTAATTTGTTTAATAAGGGCCTCCACCGAAATAT
>JAHEZO010000232.1 GCA_023250995.1 Flavobacteriales bacterium
GAGTTTCTATTTCGGAACCAGCCCAAATTTCAATAACCACCTCTGCAATTCTTGCGAACTGCAACGCCTCTGACGGAAGTGCTACTGTGCTGGCAGGCGGAGGAACAGGTGCGTTTACATTTAATTGGGGAAATTCACAAACCACAGCTACCGCCACCGGACTTTCAAAAGGAAATTATTTGGTTTCTGTAACAGATGGCAACGGATGTGAACAGGATACCTCAGTTTATGTTGGTGAAGTTGGCGGATTATCTGGTGGAATTTCTTCGGTATCAGATGTAAAATGTTTTGGAGGAAATGATGGTTCAGCAACCGTTTCAGGAAATGCGGGTACATCCCCATATTCATTTTCATGGTCCAATGGTAACCTTACCTCAACTGCAACAGGGTTATCTGCCGGTACATATATTTTCACAATAACGGATAATGTTGGCTGTTCAGACACAGGCATGGTTTCAATTGCCCAACCTGGTTCAGCACTTTCTTCAACCATTTCACCCTCTTCAAATGTTAAATGTTTTGGAGGTAATGATGGAACGGCAACAGTTAATCAAACCGGAGGCACATCACCTTACACTCAATTATGGTCGAGTGGAGGAACCGGTATTACCGAATCAGGGTTAACGGCAGGAAACGTAAGCGTTACTGTGACTGATGCCAATGGTTGTACATCTACAACAGGAAAAACGATTTCAGAACCTGCCTCAGCACTCTCTTCCTCCATTACCTCATCAACCGAAGTAAGCTGTTATAGCGGAAATAATGGTTCCGCCACTGTATCTGCCACCGGAGGAACTTCCGGTTTTTCCTATTTGTGGAACAATTCCCAATCGACCCCAACCGCCACAGGGTTAGCGGCCGGAACATATAACGTTACGGTAACTGACGCGAATGGATGTACTTCACAGACAAGTGTTACAATTGGTCAACCTGCCTCCGCATTAAGCTCAGCTATTTCAACTTCTACAAATGTTTCCTGCTTTGGTGGATCCAATGGTTCAGCAGCTGTTTTAGCTTCGGGAGGAACTTCCGGTTATACTTATTTATGGTCGAACGGAAATGTATCGGCCACCGCAACCGGATTAAATGCAGGAGTGAAATCAGTTACCGTGTCTGATGCAAACGGTTGCACAACCTCCTCCTCAGTAACCATTAATCAGCCATCGGTTCTTTCTGCTACAATCAGTTCAACCAATGTTACATGTTTTGGAAATTCCAATGGAACCGCATCCGCCACAGTTTCGGGAGGAACCACATCCTTCTCGTATTTGTGGAGCAATAACGCTATTACTTCAGCCATTTCAGGACTTTCTCCCGGAACTTATCAGCTAACTGTTACGGATGGAAACAGTTGTACTGCCTCTTCACAGGTAATAATTTCACAACCGGGCATTCTGTCGGTTGGAATAGCAACCACCAATGTGAATTGCAATGGAAGCAGTACAGGTTCGGCAGCTGCAAACCCGACCGGGGGTGTTTCACCATATACTTACTTATGGAGTAATGGAGCAAATCAGGCAACCGCTACGGGCCTTTCAGCGGCCAGTTATTCGGTTACTGTAACAGATGCAAATGGATGCACAATCACAGGAAGCGGAACCATTACGCAGCCATCTGCAGCTTTGGCCGCGAGTATTTCTGCTTCAACTGATGTTAGCTGCAACGGAGGAACCAATGGAAGTGCAACAGTTACGGCCACCGGAGGAAGTTCACCTTTCACGTTTGCATGGAGCAATGGAAGTTCAGGCACCGTTGCCTCCAATCTGGCAGCAGGTACTTATTCATCAACAGCTACGGATGCGGCCGGATGCAACTCAGTGGTTTCGGTAACCATTCAGCAACCGGCTGCACTTACTGCCACTCCAACGACTACTTCAGCTACCTGCGGGAGTCCGAATGGAACTGCCACAGTAACAGGAGGAGGTGGAACTTCTCCGTATAATTATAATTGGAGCAACGGCAGCACAGCACAAACTATCAGCAATCTTGCCCCTTCCACTTATTATTTTACCGTTACTGATGCCAACAATTGCACCAAAACAGGCTTTGTATCAGTAACATCCAATGGATCACCGGTAGTAAATATTAACGCAAGTAATGTAGGTTGTTTTGGAGGGTCAAATGGTTTGGCAACCGCAGTGGTAACAGGGGGGACAACTCCTTTCTCTTACCTTTGGAATACCTCACCTCCTCAAACTACCGCCACGGCAACAGGACTTTCAGCAGGCTCATTTACTGTTGTTGTAACAGACGCAAATGGTTGCAGCGGCCAACAAACCAAGAGCATAACCCAACCAGCCCCGCTCGGGTTGGCAACTTCTCAAACAAGCAATTCGGGGATAGCTCCAAATTGCAATGGAACCGCCACAGCCACGGTGTCAGGAGGAACATCACCTTATTCTTATTACTGGTCCGCCCCAGGCGGACAAACCACCTCAACCGCTACCGGATTGTGCGGAGGTAATTATACAGTTACTGTTTCCGATGCCAATTCATGTTCACAAAGTTCGCAGGTTACCGTAATAGATAATATTGGGATTGATGAATACGGGGGAATTTCAGGGGTTGAAGTTTATCCGAATCCAAATAATGGGGAATTCAATCTTGTAGTTGATGTTTGTTGTGAGAAAAAAATAAATTTAAAAATCACAGGAATTTTGGGTGATGAAATATTTTATTTCCCGACCAAGAAGATTTCAGCCGGAAAAACCAATTTAGAAATTAACGTTAATGAATTGCCCAAAGGAGTTTATTTTATGGAGATTAATTTAGGGGATGAAATTATTGTGAAAAGGGTTATTATTGAATAACTGATGTTATGCAAAAAGTAAATGTTTCTCGCAAAGTCGCCAAGTTCGCAAGTGGAATATTCGTATAAAAGAAAATTTATAAATACACCTCAATTTTAATGTTGTTTTTAATAAATATGAAATACGATTTTAAGAACGCAATGTCCCCCACAGTAAAACTGTGGGGGTGGCTCTGCGGTCTTAAACCTTTGCGACCATTGCGGCTCTGCGTGAAATTTTTATTTTATCCTTTTTATAAAACCATTTGCGTAACATCAGTGAATAAGTAATTTTGGTTAATGGCTTTTTTCGAATAAAGTTTTTGGATTTTAGAGTTTAAGGGTTTTATGGTTTAAAAGTTTAAGGGTTTATGAGTTTAAGGGTTTAAGGGTATAGGGGTATAGGGGTATAGGGAGTTTTGGGGTATTAATAGGTAAAGCGGAAAAGTTTAAAGGTTTATGGGTTTAGGATTTAAAGGGTTTGAAATAAATAGTTTTATTTTAAAAAAGCCCAATGAACAGAAATTAAATTCAGTTCGATTTCAGGAACTTGAAAGGGTAGGGTCAATTTGAGGAAGGTGGTGATTGAGGTGGTCTTTTATAAAATCAAGCATTTGGTAAACGTTCAGCCGCCCTGCGACTAAGTGCTTGAAAATATTTTTCTCCAGCAAATCTTCAGGGAAATTATCGAGCAGCTTGGCTAATTCCTTTCTTACATTTTCCCATTTCATCAGCAATTCGTTTTTTGAAAGTTTATCGGGCACAGCAGAAACAGGAGCCGGTGCCTTATATTTTAAAGGGAGTAACAGGAAAAATTTCAGAAGATAAAATCGAAAAAATGCACTTGTTCCTCCTGTTTTGAGCGTTTCGGGAAATTTTATTTTTTTATTTACGTAATTAACCGAAAACTCTTCCACCTGAATCAAGTGAAATATTACCTGTGCGGGAGACCACTTTCCCTGTTTTGGTGATTGATTAAATTGTATTTCATCCCATCCAGAAACCAGAAAATTAATCCTGTGTCTTATTTCCTCCAGGGAATTAAACTTTGATGAAAAGGCCGGTTTCATAAAAAAATAAAAATGTTTAACTACTTGAATTCAAAAGTAGTTAATAATTATTCTTGTCGGGTAAGGAACACCTTTTTTATTATTCCCCTTGAATCATTGCTGATTTTTACGAAGTAAATACCATCGGGCAATGAGGATAGATTTAAGAAAAAGGTTTCATGAATTGTTGAATTGAAATTTGAAGAAAACAGATTTTTGCTGTAAACTTTTTCTCCTAGGATATTTACCACTTCAGCTTTTTGTAAACAATCGAAAGGAACTGTACAATTAATTTCAATAAATAATTTTCCTCCATTGGGATTTGGAAAAATATTAATATCGAAATTATCCGTGGGGTAATTAAAAATATTAACCATTTCTCCAATAAAAATTGAATCTTTTACAGAGCAGGATAGTGAATCAGAAATCGTAACCAAATAATTTCCTGAGCAAACACCCGAAACGGCAGAACTAGTTTGGCCGGTATTCCATTGATAATAATAAGGTGGGGTTCCTCCGGATGCCAAAACAATGGCACCACCGGTGCAGCTGTCTTTTTGGGAATCATTTTTTGTAAAAGAAACAGCGATAGGTGGGGGTGAGGAAATATTAAAAAAGTCAATATTCTGGTTGTTGATGGAATCAGAAACTGTAACAAAATAAGTACCTGAACATAATCCCGTGGCGGTTTGCGTAACCTGGCTACCCGCATTTGCACTCCAGAGGTATGTATATGGTGAGGCACCAAATACAGGAATTGCCTGGATGCTTCCATTACAATCACCAAAACAATTTAATGAATTTATAACCAGGAAATTTATGGCAGAGTCGATAATTGGGGAAAAGCAAAAATTATTTATTTCCTGATTGCCAAAATTAACGCTGTCGATTGAAGCAATAGTATCCCCTGATAAATTCAAAAAACAATATGAACCTTGTGTACCGAGGCCAAAGTTTCCGCTCATTCCGTCTCCGTAAGAATCATTAATAATAAAAGTATAGCATCCCGGGGAAAAACAAAGGGAATCAACTATGGTTTCTCCTCCTGAAATATCATCATATCCTCCTCCTGAATACCAAAAAAGTCCCGAAGAATCCTTCACTTGCCAGGAAGTTTCAGAACCATAATCATCGGTTTTTAAAATGAAAATTGCAGTTTGCGGATTTGAAATAATTTTAAAAGAAACCGACTTTGAATCATTAATAACTTTTTGGTCAGCAGAGTCATTTGGATTTTTTACCATCACACTAAAATTATGATCTCCCCCTGAAGGTATAAAAGGATTTAAGAAAACCGTATCTGTGAAATTTGTGGCGAGGGTACCTGTCCATAACAATGAATCAATTACCCCATCAAGGTTTACCAGTAGGGTAATTTTTGAAAGGGTTAATATTCCCTTATTTGCTATTAAAGCAAACGGAAAAATAGTATCGGGGGATGAACTGCAATTTACCCCTTTAATCCCTCCAATAGAAATAGTGGCAGCATCGTAATTTAAATTTGGATTCCCCGGAAAAATACCATCAATAAAAACTTCACCGGTTGAACAAGGATCCAACCAGTTTTTAAGTTGATTTGAAGGGGTTCCTCCAAAATCCCAGGAGGCACTGAATTTGCCGTAATTGTCGTCCGTGAGACTTGTGCAGGAAGCG
>JAHEZO010000078.1 GCA_023250995.1 Flavobacteriales bacterium
TTACAACTCCTGTCGGATTCAATGATGAGAATGTCCCAAAAATTCCTGCTGTTGAGTCGCTCAGCCAGTTTATACTTTTAGCAATGGTAATTTATCTTGGGCTTAATCCTCCTGCGGAATTTGTAAATCTAATTAACTCAGCAATAAGTAATTTACCATAGGCATGACAAAATATATCAGCATAAAAAACAATCAAACAATTCCGCTTCAGGATATTCCTGTTCTGAAGTATGAAGATTTTTTAGAACATAACACATCGCTTCTTAAAGAAGAACACAATCATTGCATGAGCTATTTCGGATTCCCGCAAGGAGGGAAACTGAAACTCATTTGTTGCATGGCAAATGATAAGGAGCATACAATAAATATTTCTTCATCCGTAATAAATGCAGATTCAACCTTGCCGTCTTTTACTCAGCATCATCTTTCTTTCCACATTTTTGAGAGGGAAATTCACGAAAATTATGGAGTAAAATACAGCGACCATCAGTGGCTCAAACCAGTCCGTTTTTCCTTCAACCGTGCAGATAAAAATTCGCAGATAAAGAATTATCCCTTTTATCAGATTGAAAGTGAAGAATTGCATGAAGTAGGTGTGGGTCCTATTCACGCGGGAGTAATTGAACCGGGTCATTTTCGTTTTATCTGCAACGGTGAGCAAATTCTTCATTTAGAAATACAACTTGGTTTTCAGCATAGAGGGATTGAAAAATTATTTTTAGAAAAGAAAAAACTATTGCAACGCACAACACTTGCAGAAAATATCGCTGGCGATACAGTTGCAGGACATACCACTGCTTTTGTAAACCTTTGGGAGAATTTATGCGGCTTTAAAGCAGATGATGATTTGCAGTTTTCAAGAACACTTGCTTTGGAATTGGAACGCATCGCAATTCACACAGGAGATTTAAGCGCCATCTGCACCGATATTGCTTATCAACTTGGCAGTTCTGTATTCGGAAGATTGAGAACCCCTGTGATAAATTATTTTCAGGTATGGTGTGGAAACCGTTTGGCAAAAGGATTAATCCGTGCTGGAAAAAATAATTTTCCGTTTACAAAAGAATTAGGCGAACAACTTATTCATTTATTTAACGAATATGAACCCGATTTTAAGGAGATGTATGATGAGTTTAAAACCCTTCCGAGCGTGTTAGCGCGTTTGGAAAAAACAGGTGTCGTAACAAGAGAACAGGCTTCCTCCATAGGTACAGTCGGGATGTCAGCAAAAATGTCAGGCATAGTTCGGGATATTCGCACTACGCATCCGCACGACTTATATTCCCAACTTCATCACGAGCCGATAATAAAAAATCATAGCGATGTGTATTCACGCACGCAAATCCGCAAGAAAGAAATTTTACAATCCATTGATTACCTTAAAACATTATTGAAAAATATTCCGAATGAAAATAAAAACAGGCAGGAATTAAAATCACCTTCCCCCAATTCATTTGCAGTTTCTTTAACGGAAGGATGGAGGGGAGAAATTTGCCATTGCGCTATTACGGATGAAAAAGGCGAACTGTTGCATTACAAAGTGAAAGATCCATCCATGCACAACTGGCTTGCGGTAGCATTAGCAGTTCGCAACAATGAAATTTCTGATTTCCCGATATGCAATAAAAGTTTTGATTTGAGTTATTGCGGGCACGACCTTTAAAAAGAAAAACCATGTTAGAAAACATTAAAATACTTTATCATCAGGGGAAACAATACATTCCCGATGTATCCACTGCAAAAGTTCCCGGAATTTTTCGCGGAAGACCGATTATCAGCAATGCTAAAATTGATGAACAAGCATTAGTGGATTTATGCCCGACAGGAGCAATTCAAAAAAACCCATTAAGCATTGATTTGGGTAAATGTACTTTTTGCGGAGAGTGTGCTTTCGCTTCTCCTGATAAAATTAAATTCACTTCTGATTTTAAAATTTCTGCTAATGAAAGAGAACAATTAATCATCAAAGAAGGAGACGATAAACATATTCAATTAAATCCTGAATTGATTCGGAAAGAAATATCCAAATACTTCAGCGGTTCATTAAAGCTACGGCAAGTTTCTGCCGGAGGAGATAACAGTTGCGAACTCGAATTAAACGCCTGCGGAAATGTGAACTTTGATATGGGGCGTTTCGGAATTGAGTTTGTCGCCTCACCGCGCCATGCAGATGGAATAGTAATCACGGGTCCTATTTCAGAAAACATGGCGGAACCATTACAAATCTGCTACGATGCAACACCCAAACCTAAAATTCTCATTCTCGCGGGAACAGATGCAATCAGCGGAGGAATATTTTCCGATAGCCCTGCAATTAACCGAAGTTTTCTGAGCAAGTATAAAATTGATTTGTATGTTCCCGGCAATCCTATTCATCCGCTCACATTTATCAATGGGATTTTAGATTTGATAAGAAAAAGAAAGTGAATTCAAACGAAAGATTAAAAGGCATTGGCAAGGATATTCTTATTATTGTTTTTGCATTCCTGCTCTTTGCTTTTTTTAATCTTCGCATGGCAGTTTTAGTTGGAACTGTTTGTACTGCTGTTTTATTAATCAGACGGTTTGCCTTTGACCTCAATCCTTTGTCTTCGGAAAGAAAAATTATTTATAATGGAAAAGAAATCTTAATCCCTTCCAAAGTTGAAGTGTTTGAAGTTAAAGATTCTTTATCGTTTGAATCTTTATTAAAGTATGTGCAGATTTTACAGAGCATTGCAATTCCTCCGAGAATCCTGATTATCCGCTTCTATACAATATTTTATTTACGGCAGATGGAATTTCATTTTCTTAATGAGATTCTTAAAATTCTTAACAGTCGTAAAATAGTTGCGGTACTTTCAGACGTTGATGAAAGTATTATGAGTGATTTAGAGCGAGGCGGGATAGTAGAAAAGATAGGACTACAGAATATTGCCAAAAATTTAATTAACGCTCTTAGTCGTACTGAAGAAATTCTGGAGAATTAATTGCAATAGTTTCGGATATACCTCAATTATCCTTTATTTATGATTTGACTAGGAAAGCATTGGAGAAAATTTGAGAAGGCGATGAAATAGCCGAAATGTTCCCTCCTGTTCCCCTTTTATTTGCGCCACGTTCGCTTATCTTTCTTAATGGGAATAATCCCCCTATACAAATCCTATATTTGCCTAAATTACTTTTTGTGGATTATATGAAGATAAGTGTCCTGCAAATCATCCGGAAATCGGTTCGACACTTTTCCCCATAGTTCCACAATTCAATTTGGGTTCAGTCGAAAAAATTTTATTGATTCAATCGCCTTGTTTCACTACCGCCACCCTCCGCCCAAAGCCTTATAAACATTTGTGATTGCGTTTAACTGGCGTTTTTTTGTTTCAACCAAATCAAGTTTTGCTTCAAGTGCATCCCTTTGGGCCATCAAAACCTCGAGATAATCGGCTCTCCCGGATTTAAATAAATCATCCGAGACCTCAATTGATTTTGTAAGTGCATCCACCTGTTTTGATTTTAGGAGATAAACCTTTTCAAGATTATTAATATTTGATAATTCATTAGAAACTTCAAAAAATCCGTTCAAAATTGCTTTTTGATATTCTGCCATGGCTTCAATCTGATAAGCTTTGGCTTTGTTGAATTCCGCCTTTATTGCACTCCGGTTAATTAAAGGAGCTGCCAAATCACCAAATAATGAATATGCTAAAGATTGCGGCAGTGTAAATAAATAGGCGGACTTAAAGGCCTGCAGGCCCAATAAGCCGGTAATGTCGAAAGACGGATAAAATTCTGCTCTTGCAGCCTGTACATCGCATTTTGCTGCCAAAAGTTCAAGCTCAGCCTGTTTAATATCTGTCCGGTTAATTAATAATTGTGACGGTATCCCTTCTTTAATCTGATTTGGAAGTACTGATGAGAGTGATGACTTATCACGAATTACTGACTGGGGAAATCGTCCAAGCAAAAAATTTATTTTATTTTCACTTTCGGTAATTTTCTGAGCAATCTCAAATTCCATGCTCTGCGAATTGAAAACCTGGGCTTCAAATTGCTTAACAGCTAACTCACTGGCTTTGGATGCTTCCTTCTGAATTTTTACAATATCAAGGGCATTATTTTGCAATTTTATGGTTTCCTTGATAATTTCCAATTGGTTATCCAGGGCAATTAATTCAAAATAGATATTAGCCACCTCGGATACAAGGTTGGTAACAACAAAATTTTTTCCCTCAATACTGCTTAAATATTTTGCAAAGGCGGCTTTTTTTGCATTTCTGAGTTTTCCCCACACATCCACTTCCCAACTTGTTTGGATTCCAAAAAAGAAATTCGGAAGCAGCTCAGGGACCAAATTTCCGGGAGTAATTTCAGCGGAAGCATCACCTGCTCCCTGACTTGTAAAACGACCTACTTTTTCGATGGATAATGCTCCACCACCGGAAACTTTAGGAAATAACAAACCATTTCTAAAACTTACATTGCTTCTTGCAATTTCAATTTCCTGCAGTGTAATTAAAACATCCTGATTGTTAAACAAAGCTGTATCAATAAGTGAAATTAAATTTTTATCAGAAAAAAAATCTCTCCATTTAATTTGAGCAGAATTAGCAGAATCCAAATTATGGGCAAACAACGCGGGTAATGGTTTTAAACCGTAATTTTGGAGAGGAGCCTGGGTTTTGCAACCCAACCAAAGCAAACATAACAGTAAAAAATTCCGGCCCTTATAATTTCTAATCATTTTAATCATTTTCTATTTCTTCGGTAAGGGGATTTTCTTCTTCATCTTCAATAATGTTGTGTTTTTCGGAAATGCGGGCGAAAAAATAATATAAACCGGGGATGAGAATAACTCCGAAAACGGTTCCGAAAAGCATGCCTCCCGCTGCCGAGGAGCCAATGGTCCGGTTTCCAATTGCCCCGGGCCCGGTGGCAAATACCAGTGGAATTAATCCCGCGATGAAAGCGAAAGAAGTCATGAGAATGGGCCTTAACCGAATTGCAGCCCCCGCAATAGCCGACTGAAAAACAGAAAATCCTGCTTTGTGTTTTTGTACGGCAAATTCAACAATTAAAACAGCATTTTTCCCTAAAAGGCCAATTAACATCACCATAGAAACCTGGGCGTAAATATTATTTTCAAGGCCAACAATTTTCAGGAATAAAAATGCCCCAAAAATTCCGGTGGGTAAAGAGAGAATAACAGGAAGAGGTAAAATAAAACTTTCGTACTGAGCCGCCAATAACAAATAAACAAAAGCTAAACAAATAAGGAAAATATAGATTGCTTCGTTTCCCCTTCCAATTTCATCTTTTGAAATACCTGCCCAATCAATACCAAAGCCCCTTGGCAATTTATTTTTTGCAACATCCATTACAGCGGCAATGGCGGTTCCACTGCTGTAACCCGGGGCAGCCCCGCCACTTATTTCAGAGGCATTATACATATTGTGCCTCGTAATTTCTGATAAACCGGAGACCTTGTCCATCTTCATAAAAGCCGAGAATGGCACCATTTCCTCTTTATCATTTTTAACATATAACTTTAATATGTCCTGCGGCAATGCCCGGTATTGGGGCAAGGCCTGCACCATCACCTTATACTGCCGGTCATATTTAATAAAACTTGTTTCATAATTACTTCCAATAAGAGTGGAAAGGGTATTCATTGCATTTTCAATGGTAACTCCTTTTTGCTGGGCCTTATCATTATCTATATTCAACAAATACTGAGGATAACTTGCACTATAAAAACTAAAAATAGAAGTAAGCTCAGGTCTCTTTTTCAACTCCATAACAAAATCATTATTTACTGTTTCCATTCTTTTATAGTCACCGCTTGACATTTTATCCAAAAGACGAAGTTCAAATCCTCCGGCCGCACCATAACCGGGCACAGCAGGAGGTGGAAAAAACTCAATTGCCGCTCCTTTAATATTTTTACATTTTTCTTCTAATTCTTCCATCACCTCAAACACCGAATGCTTTCTTTCATTCCAGGGTTTAAGGTTTATCAAACAGGTTCCTGCCGTTGATCCTTCTCCTTCAGACAAAATTTCGTAACCAGCCAAAGAAGAAACGGATTTTATGTCCTCAATTTCTTCGGCAACTTTTCTAACCTGGGAACTAACTTCGTTCGTCCTCTCCAAAGTTGATCCGGGTGGTGAGTTAATAATGGCATAAAAAACTCCCTGGTCTTCATTCGGAATAAATCCGGTGGGAATAAAATTGCTTAATCCCCATGTTCCAAAACAAAAAATTAAAAGGCTTAAAAAAGTTACAATTCTCCTATTAACAATTAAACGCAGTAGTTTTTTATACCTTCCGAGAATCTTATGGAACCAATTATTGAATCCTTCCAAAAAACTGTTAATCCATGTTTTTCTTTTTTTAGTTCCGTGTGGGTTTTTTAAAAGAATTGCACATAATGCAGGAGTTAAAGTGAGCGCAATAATACCTGATAAAACAATTGAAGTTGCCATGGTTACTGAAAACTGGCGATAAAAAATTCCTACTGGTCCCGACATAAAAGCCACAGGAATGAAAACGGCAGCCATTACAAGTGTTATGGCAATGATGGCACCACTTATTTCCGACATCGCCAATCCTGTTGCTTCAATGGCATCAATATTTTTCTTTTCCATTTTTTCATGAACCGCCTCAACAACAACTATTGCATTATCAACCACAATCCCTATGGCGAGAACTAAAGCAAACAGGGTTATCATATTAAGAGAAATTCCAAAAAATTGCATAAAAAAGAATGTCCCGATTAATGAAACGGGTACTGCAATAGCCGGAATTAAAGTTGAACGCCAGTCGCCTAAAAATATATACACCACCAGGCTAACCAATAAAAATGCTTCAATTAATGTATGAATTACCTTTTCTATGGAAGCATCCAAAAATTTTGAAACATCATAACTAATTTCATAATCCATTCCCTTTAAAAAGGATTCTTCTTTTATTTCCTCCATTCTTTTTTTTATTTTGGCAATAACCGCACTCGCATTGCTGCCATAGGATTGCTTTACCAATATTGCCGCAGCCGGCTTGCCGTGAATGGTTGAATAAATATCAAAATAAGCTGTTTCAAATTTCACCTCTGCTATATCCTTGATCCGAAGAATCTGTCCATCCGGACTGGATCTCAAAATGATATTTTCGTATCCTTCTTTCGAAGTAAATCTGCCTGGATATTTTAAAACATATTCAAAGGCCTGTGACTTTCTGCCCGAACTTTCCCCGGTTCTTCCCGGAGAGGCCTCAAGACTTTGTTCATCCAGAGCTTTCATCACTTCATCGGCAGAAATTTTATAAGCCAGCATTCTATCCGGCTTCAACCAGATTCTCATTGAATATTCTCTATCCCCAAGAATATCTGCAAACCCAACACCATCCACCCTTTTTAATTCAGAAAGGATGTTGATATCAGCAAAATTGTAAATGAAATTTACATCTAAGTCAGAATCTTTGCTGAACACATTAATATACATCAACATATTTGATTCCTCTCTTGTAATCTTTACTCCTTCCCTTACCACAATGGGAGGCAGTTTATTTATCACAGCAGCAATTCTATTTTGGATGTTAACTGCAGCAATATTGGGGTCAGTTCCAAGATTAAAAATTACCTGGATTGAGCATTCACCATCGTTCCCCGCATCAGATGCAATATACTTCATTCCCGGCACTCCGTTTATGGCCCGTTCCAAGGGTATGACAACAGCTTTTATCATTAGCTCGCCATTCGCTCCGGGGTATTCTGCATTAATATTTACTTTTGGGGGAGATATGGAAGGAAACTGAGTAACAGGCAATTGTTTGATTGCCAATCCACCAAGAAGGGTAATTATTAGCGAAATTACAATTGATAAAACAGGCCTGTGGATAAATTTATTGAACATTTTTTACTGTTGAGAAGTGGTATGTTCCGGTTGTTTTATTAATTGTAACTGCGCAATTGCCTGCTTTGAAGGAATAAATTCAATTTGAATTTTATCATCTTCTTTCACGTTTTGAATACCTTCTAAAAGTATTTTATCATTTACCGAAAGTCCGGTTCCAATAACATATAAATTGGGTAATTTTTGTTTTATTGAAATGTTTCTGGATTTCAAAACATTGTTTTCATCCAACACATAAGCATAAATTTTGTCCTGAATTTCAAAAGTGGCTTTTTGAGGAATTACAAGGGCATTATTCATTTCTACTCTTAATTGAACCTTGCCGGTTTCACCGTGTTTCAGTAACAATTCTGGATTTGGAAATTTTGCCCTGAATGCGATATTCCCCGTGTTGTTATCAAATTCCCCTTCGATGGTCTCAATGTTACCTTTATATTTATGAAGTTGATTATTGGCCAGCACAAGGGTTGCCATTTTATCATTTTCATCCTTGGTTCGGGCTTTATAATCTAAATACTCACTTTCAGAAACATTAAAATATGCATACACTTCTTTGTTATTTGATAGGGACGTAAGCAAAGTTCCTTCATCAATCAGGCTGCCAACTTTAAATCTGATTCTATCTACAATTCCATCAAAAGGGGCTTTTATTTCGGTATATGAAAGATTTAACTCAGCTAAAGCCACTTCTGCTTTGGCTTCATCCAGTTTGGCTCCTGCCAATCCCAATTCCGTTTGCGAAACAATATTTTTTTCTGCCAGAATTTTTGTATTTTGTAATTCAAGCTCTGCCCCTTTTGCTTCTGCTTTGGCCTTAGCTAACTCGGCTTGAAATTCTATTGGCCGAATATTAAAAAGAACCTGCCCGGCTCTTACCAGTTGTCCTTCATCAACGTTAATTGCTTCCAGATAACCCTTTACCATTGCCCTTAACTCTATATTTTGAAGGGATTGAATTTGGGCTACATATTCCTTTGTGAAGGAAGTATCCATTAAAAGCGGGCTGGTAACTGAAAAATTTCCTTTTTCGTTTTCCACTTCAGGGTTTGATGTACATGAAATCAGACTACAAATGGGAATAAGAAATAGCATAATGGGGATTTTGCTCATATTGTTTTTTTTTAAATAAATTTTGGAATTTCCTTAATACTAAATCAATAAATAATGAAAAATATTAAGTTTTGGGGTGCATTTTAATGGTTTAATGGATGAAGGGGACTTTGGTCCGATTGTGATAATCCATTAAAAAATAAAAATCAAAGTCTGAATACCTTTAAAAAAATAAAGGTGGGCGGATGGGGAAAAAATAAATAAACTTCCGACCAGATTCGAAGCGGGAGTCCGGAAGAAATAGAAAGCAATTTAAGTGAAAAAGGCGATGAAAAGGATATTATTGAAGAAACCTGCCTTTTAGGAGAGGTGGAAAATTCATTTTTGTCCTCTTCGGTAAGGTCGGCATCAAGATACAAAATAAGGCCTGATTTGCCATTTGAAAAGGAAAAAAAATCATCCTGGTTTTTATTTATTCCTTTTGCAAAAATTTCCTGAACCCCAATAAAACAAAGGAGGCTGAAAAATAATGTGAGGAAAAAAATACGTTTTTTCATATCAACCGCAAAAGAACAATAAAATATACAAGCAGCGAATATTCTTTAACAATTTTTAACTTTTTTAAAATTAAAGTATTTTTGTCGCAATAGAAATTATTGCTATTCAATTAAAAAATATTTTCAAAAAAACTTTACATGAAAATCTCAATCATCAACGGCCCTAATCTGAATTTACTCGGGGTGAGGGAAAAAGAAATTTACGGAGGGGAAACATTTGATGAATATCTGTTAAAACTGAAAAAAAAATTTCCCCAAATTGAAATTGAATATTTTCAGAGCAATGTGGAAGGGGAAATAATTAATAAAATTCATGAAGTGGGGTTTTTGCAGGATGGGATAATTTTAAACGCAGGTGGCTATACTCATACTTCAGTGGCAATTGGTGATGCCATCAAATCAATAAAAACCCCGGTGGTTGAGGTGCATATTTCTAATGTTTACGCAAGGGAAGAATTCCGTCATCACTCCTTCCTGTCAAAAAATTGCAAGGGAATTATTGTTGGATTTGGACTTGATTCATATAGATTGGCCATCGAAAGTTTTTGTTGAATCGAATAATGAATTCAATTTTCTAAAGAGCAGTTCTTAATATAATTTTTTTACCCCAAAGTGCAAAAAATAACATTTCACAAAGTTCACAAGGAATCCAATAAAAAAAGCCTCCTAATTTTTTTCTCCCTTTTATTTCTCTCCGGAATATTTGCCCAGGATACAAAAAAAATCCCACTTCAGGGTTTTGTTGATATGCACACCCATCCAAGGGGTGATTTGGCTTTCGGAACTGAATTATTTTTCGGAGCCCCCTATGGAAACATTTCAGAAGCCCTGGGAAATTGCAAATCTCACCATAGCAAAAAATTAATTCGATCGGTACTTTCCGCTCAAACCGAACAGTTAAATAACGCTTCCTGGAGAGATGGGAAAACCGGATTTCCTGATTTCTCAACCTGGCCAAGCTGGTGCTCCATATTGCACCAGCAAATGTGGGTGGACTGGATTAAGCGGGCTCATCAGGGAGGGTTGAATATAATAGTGGCTTTAGCAGTAAGCAGTCATACCATCGCCTATGCTGCAAAAACCAAAGGCCCTTATGATGATGAACAGGTTTTGATAAATTACATTCAGGGAATTAAAGAGCTTGTTTCAAATTCTGATTTTATGGAAGTGGCTTTGTCTCCGGAAGATGTAAGGAACATCGTAACCAAAGGAAAACTCGCGGTTATTATTGGGAGCGAAATGGACAACATTGGAAATTTTTACTCCCCTGCCGATCATTATAATTCCATATTCACCCCAAACCCCTCAAACGAGCAAATTCAAGCTGAGCTGGACAAACTTTGGGAACTAGGCCTCCGTTATATTTTTCCGGTTCATTTAAACAACACTGTTTTTGGGGGCTCCGCTCTGATAATGTCAACCCTGAATGTTGCGAATAAATTTGTTAGCGGCTCAGAGTTTTTGCCCGAGGAAATAAAAACCAGCGAAAGCGGAATTTCTTTTCGATTGCAAAATCCGAAAGCAAATTTAAATTTTGTGGCAAAAATATTTATGCCTTTTTTGCTTCCTAAAAAAATTAATCCTGCCAAAAAAGGAAATTATCATTGCATTGATTCCATTCCCGGATTTGGCCAACGCAACAGTTTGGGCATCACCGAAAAAGGAAAATTTGCCATTAATTATATGTTTCATAAAGGATTTTTAATTGACATTGATCATATGAGTGAGAAAATGGCCAACGAAGTATTGGAAATGGCAATTGCAAATGATTATCCGGTAAACAGCGGTCATAATGGTTTAAGGGAAAATAGGGGCAGCGAGGTTTCAAGAACAATGAAGCAATACAACCAAATAAAATCGATTGGGGGAATGGTTGGGATGGGTCATGGTGAAAATGCAGAGTCTTTTGTTCGCTCATATCGCACGGTGCTGAAAATTATGCGAAATGAAAATGTGGCAATAGGTACCGATGTAAACGGATTTTATCCATTGCCAAGGCCAAATGAAAAAATAAAAATTAATTACGACAGTACATTTACCCGTTGCACCACAGGAAACAGAACCTGGGATATAAATAAGGATGGTGTGGCACATTACGGTTTGTTACCTGATTATATTAAAAGTTGGGAGGTAGCCGGAATGACCCCGGAGGAAAAAAATGCTTTTTTAAATTCAGCAGAACATTTCACCCTAATGTGGGAAAAGTGTGAGCGGATGAAAAATAAAATTGAACCTTAATTTTTTATCAGGTGGTTGTATTGGGTTAAATTCTTTGTTAACATTTCAGGGTAGGTTTGATCAAATTTTATAAATTTATAGTTAAAATCCCTTCCGAAAAGGTCTTCAGCATTTTCAATTTTATTTTTTATCTTTTCCAATTCCTTTTCAAAATCAAAAAAATAATGCTTTTCGTTTGCATGTTCAAGCGAGCGCAATTTGAATATTACTTTTTCGAAACCGCCAAGATAACTGAAATGCCATCCACCCTCCCTGATGATTACAATCTCGGGGTCGTTTAAATCGTGATACTTTCTTGCAATCCTGAAACTTTTAAAATTTCCATAATTCATCATTACCGTGCCTTTCCAGTATAAAATATTTTGCCGGTTCACCGTGTGAGCCTCCACAGGTCCTTTGGTTGCAATGCAATTTAAAAAATAATTATGATGCCTCTGCTCAAAAACCTTTATTCCGGGTATCTCCTTATATTCCAAAATTTTTTTTGCTCTTGGAATTTCATCCAGATCCGAAATTAAAACTACATCATCCTTTTTACAATTTTTCAAACCCCTTCCTACTGCATTTTTCTGATGATGGCTTATATCCCATGGTTTTGGCTTCCGGAATTTGGAAAAAAAATTCGGGTAATCGTCTAAAACTATATGAATTATTTTATCATTAAATTTTGAAAATCTTTCTTTATTTTCTTTGAAAAATAATGGTTTGGAATTTTTCTGAAAAGTTTTTGTGGCTTCAACCAAAACAAATTTGTCAACCACATTATATAATTCCGAAAGCCGGATTTCTAACAAATCAAGTTCATTAAAAAAAGGAAAGCAATCGTAAATCATTTCTTTTTTTAAGAGAGATCAAAAAAATTATACCCTCACTCCGATCATGCATATATCGTCATTTTGGCCATACCCGCTCATCCATTCGTCAATGGTTTTTTGGAGAATAATGTTTTGTTCCTCCATTGTTTTGTCCTGAAAGGAAACCAGGATTTGTTTTAAATTTTTTGCCATAAATTTTTTCCCTTTTTGTCCGCCAAACTGGTCACGGAATCCATCTGAAGAAAGGTAAATGGCATCCCCCGGCAAAAGTTGAAACAAATGGTTTGTAAAAGGTTTCCTGAATTCATAAGCACCCACGGGTTGTTTGTCGGCATTGATGTGAAAAAGCCGGTGAGTTTCATTTTCAACATCCGGAACCAGTTCCTTCCCATTTTCCAAAAGAAATCCATTTTCCTTTTTCCTCACAAAATACAGGGGGTTGTTCGCCCCTGAAAATTCAATTTCCGAAAATTTCCCATTTTCAATGAGGATTCCGCACAGAACCACATCCATTCCGTCCTTCCTTTTTCCAACACTAAAAGTTTGTTCTACCATTAAAGCCGCTTTATCAAGAATTGCAGCAGGGTGAATAATTCCCTGTTCATTTACCGTTCGACTTAACCCATTATTACCCACCATGCTTACAAAACCACCGGGTACTCCATGGCCCGTACAATCGCACACAGCAAATAAAATTATAGATGATTTGTTTTGAATTTCGATTTCATTTGCATTATTTGAATTTTTTTCCACCATTTCAACCTCGGGAATACCGGGTTGTGGATTGGGAGCAGAGCCTGAATTATTAGAAAAATAAGGGGAAACTTCCATCCAGTAAAAATCACCACTTACTATATCCCTTGGCCTGAATAGAACAAAAGATTCGGGAAGGTATTTTTTAAATTTATCCTCCGGAGGAAGGATTGCTTTTTGTATACCCTGTGCATAATTTATGCTATCGGTAATGTCTTTGTTTTTTTCTTCAATTATTTCCTTTTGTTTTACAACCTCAGCTGTTCGTTCCACCACTTTTTTCTCAAGGATGGCTTTCTCCTCTTTCAATTTTCTTTCGCGGAATTTTACATAGAAAATTGCTAAAGCAAACAACAGAATTGTTCCGAGGGAATAAAACCACCAGGTTCTCCACCAGGGAGGATTGATGGTAAATTTAAACAAAGCAGGTGAAGCCAATTTTCTGTTTTCATTTACAGCGGCTACACCAAAAGTATAATCACCCGGAGCGAGTCCTGAATAAGTTACTTTGTTGTCTTTTTGTAATGGTGACCAATCACTCTCCAACCCTTCAAGCCGGTAGGAATATAAAACTTTTTCGGGGTTTGTAAAAGTGATTCCCGTAAATTCAAATGTAAAATGATTTTCGGAGTAAGGAACCACTAAAGTGGATGGTAAATCAAACCAGGGGATCGTGCTGTCGGTTTTTGTTTTCCAATCCACATTCTTAAAAAATAATTTTACCGAAGTTATATGTGTTTGAGGAGGGAACGGGTTGCTTTTTTCCAGAGCGGGAGAATATCTGGTAACCCCTTTTACTGTGCCAAACCAGATATTACCGGATTTGTCTTTGTAAATAGAATTTTCGTTGCATTCTACTCCAGAAAATCCATCAGTACCATTGTAATACCTTGCTGAAATTATTTTTTTTCCTTCAGAAATTGAAATTTTGATAAATCCTTTGAAAGTGCCGGCAACCAGGGTTTTTTCATCCAAAAATGCCAGTGAAATGATTGAATTGGAAAAAATGGTTTGCTCATCAGCAGCCATACTTATGGCATTG
>JAHEZO010000233.1 GCA_023250995.1 Flavobacteriales bacterium
TTCCTGCGTGCGGCCGGGGAAACCATACACGATTGTAAAATCTCCCTCACTCACACCCTTTAAGGAAACGGGGAAGAAATGCTTTGGTTTATAGGGGACATTATCCGAAGAATATTTGGCAGGTTTATTATCCTTTCCAGCATAAATCCGGAATAAGGAAAAATCCCCGGTATGCCGTGGCCACATCCAGTTGTCGGTATCCCCTCCAAATTTTCCTATGGAGGAGGGAGGAGCCCCAACTAACCTGATATCTTCAAATGTTTCAACAATAAATAAATAATATTCGTTGCCATAATAAAAAGGCTTAATGTAGGATTCATATCCTGTACCCTGAATGGCAGCAATGTTTATTTTTTTTGAATTTTCCTCTACTTTTTTTTGCCTTTCACTTTCTGTCATATTTTTTTTCACACCAAATAATACACTGTCAGTAACATTTCTAATTTCAACAATAATGCTCACATATAAATCGCCCCCTGGCAATTCGTCCATTTTGCTTTTTGCCCAAAATCCATTGGTGAGATAATCATTCTGAACGGTGCTGTGGGATTGAATTTCTGAATATCCGCAATGATGATTGGTAATGAGCAAACCCTCGGGGGAAATAATTTCACCCGTGCAACCACCATTAAAGTGAACCACGGCATCTTTCAGAGAGGAATGGTTTATTGAATATAAATCATCCGCAGAAAGTTTCATTCCCATGGCCTTCATTTCGGATTCATTCCAATTCAAAAGGAGCGGAATCCACATCCCCTCCCCTGCCCTTAAAAAAACAAAAGAAAAACTGAGAAGAAATAAAAGAATTATCTTTTTCATTTATTTCAAAATTATTTTAACCCATTTAGCTCCTTCGCGGCATCAAAAACATTTCCCCTTGAATAAAAATCAACGGTTAAAAAATTTGGAAGTTTACCATGAAGGTTCATGCATTCTTTTGCTTTATTAATTAAAAAAGGGTTGGAATTTATTTCTTCGGCAATTGTTGGTTGACCGGTACCAAGCATGGTTTGAGTTATAAAATGGTTAAGAATAAATAAACTGTTTGCCGAATCTCCCCGGTTATAATTGCAATTAAGGTCCTCCTTATTATGAGCTGAATACCCTGTTTCAACACAATAATCCCAAAGGTAATGATACCAGGAATAAGTTCCTGCATCATTTACGTCAGAAAAAACTACCAATCGTTTATTAGATTCAATCATCGATTTCAGAGTTTCCCATGATGTTCCTTTTTGATGTGAAAAAAGGTACTTTGTCAATCCGGAATTCTGCATGGATGCGGAAATTTCGGCACTGGTAACGTAACATTCCAAAATGATTGTTACAATTTCGGTTGGGTTTGAATCTAAAAATTGTCTAATTTCAATTAAAACATTTTCAAATGGCTCAGAGCCTGTCCAACTAAACCCATGATACACCAATGGTTTGATAAACCCTGTAGAATCCGCTGAATTTCCTGGATGAACATCAATCATCAATCCCCTAACACCATCCATTAATTGTTTAGAAATTCTGTAATCCTGATTTGGGAAAAGATAATTAACAGGATCTCCCTTATCCGCATTAAAAGCATTGTGGGTTGTAACAAAAACTGCTTCATCATACCTTTTGTTAAAAAAGCAGGCCGTTCCAACGCATGAATCATTCAAAGGGATTGGAGGAGTAGATGTAGCAGAATCTGTCCGGATAAAATCAATTTTGGGAAAGGCAGGGTCCTTTTTGCAGGAAAAAAAAACGCAAAAGAAAAAAACGGGAAATAACCTGAGCATTAAAAAAACCTTTAAAAGTTAATAAAAAAACCCGCACAGTGAAGGACTGAAAAAAACCTCTGTTTTAAAGGTTGAAGCTGCCGGTAAAGTTTGAAAATCCTCTGTCCCGATAAATCGGAATCCCCTGAGGGATGAGGCCCGCTCTTGTTTTACCGAGGCTGGTGCTTCGTTTTTTATAAAAATGTTAGGTTTTTCAATCGAATTGCAACCGTGCGGGTGTTCGAATATTTTATAAAAAGAACGAAAGGCAATTTTATTTTGCTAATGTAAGAAGTAATTTTCCAAAAGCAAATTTTGTTGATAACTTTTTTGCTTGGGGAAAACAATTAGGTTGATTAATTTTCGGAATTTTCGGTTAATTTCAAGTCCCGGAATTTTTTCATTCCAATAATAAAAAGGGCAAAAATCATTCCTCCCAGCATCCCTAATCCACCACCGGAAAAAGCGGCAACCACTGGGTTTAGCCTTTCATTTTTTTTCAATTTGGCAAATCCGGAGACTACTTCAAGAGTATTTTCATTAAAAAATATTTGTTTTTTAAGACTGATGGCATCGTTATAAAGTGTGAGATATTTCTCATATACGGGCAATGGATTATATAATTGGTTTTCTCCTAAAATTATATTGTTTGAACCGCTTTTCATGTTTTTATCATTAGTTTCAATGGCCTGGGTGAGGGTCCTCTTTAAGGAATCTAATTTTGTAAGTTCACCATAAATTTTTTGTTCTGATTCTTTTAAGGTAACATCCAGTATTCCCCGTTTTTTAACGAAATAAGGATTGCTGTTCATTAATTTAGCCAGCGGTTCATTAAGAAAAGGGAGAACAGAAGCATCATAAACAGAAGCAGAAATATAATATATATTATCCTGCTCGCTTTTAATAAAAGTACTCAGAAGTTCTTCCCTTTTTCCTTCATCCGAAATTGTACTTAAAACTTTAAAATACTTGTTATAATAAGTTCCGAGGTTAGTAACCTGTTTTTCATCTTCAAGTTCAAACTTTCTAAGTTCCTTGGCCTGTTCAGGGCTTATTTTTAAAATTTGCGATAATTCCTCAAAATCCTCTTCCTCACACATAATATTTAATTCGTCAAGAATTTTGGTAATAATATTGTTTTCAAGGAAACTGTCGTTTGATTTAACCACCATTGTGGAATAATAAAACGGTTTACCGGCAATAGAATAAATAATTCCCCCCAACGACCCCAGGACCAAAAAAAAGCCAATAGTTTTTTTGTGGGTTTTAATAAAAAAAAGAATATTTATTAAAATCCTGCCCAGGCCAAAAAATATTTTTGTGAAAAAATTCCTTATTCCTGAAAAAACATCAGAAATATCAATTTCCTTCTCATTGGTTTCTTTCATGGTTGATTTTTTTTGTTTGCAAATATACGTTTTTGAGAAAATGAAAGGGGTTGAAAAATATTACGAAAAAAAAATTCTTTACTTTGCTTTTCAAACAAAACTCAAAGATGCCCGAAAGAGGACCCCAATCCATTGTTAATACCGGACAAATTCCAAAAAATATTTTTAGTAAAGCCTTCGGGCTGATGTGCACTGCCAAGGCAATGTGCGAATTATTTGAAGCAAAAAAAGAGATTACAAGCAAATATGTTCATGCCACTTCCAGAGGTCATGAGGCCATTCAGCTTGCTGTTGGAATGCAGTTGAAGCCCTGGGATTTTTTATCCGCCTATTACAGGGATGACGCATTACTTTTAGGAATAGGAATGCAACCCTACGACTTAATGTTACAGCTTCTGGCAAAAAGGGATGATCCTTTTTCAGGAGGGCGAACCTATTATTCGCACCCAAGTCTTAAAAGGGACGACATGCCAAAAATACCACATCAATCTTCGGCCACAGGAATGCAGGCAATTCCTGCCACTGGAATTGCCATGGGAATAAAATATAGAGAAAAGGTTTTTGGAAAACCTTTTTTGGATGATGCAGCAAAAAATGGGGAAACAAAAACCGGAAACCACTCTGGAAATAACTCACCGATAACAGTTTGTTCTTTGGGTGATGCCTCCATTACCGAGGGTGAAGTTTCAGAGGCATTTCAAATGGCCGTTTTGAAACAATTACCAATTTTATACCTGGTGCAGGATAATGGGTGGGATATTTCGGCTAATGCAAAAGAAATAAGAGCGATGGATGCATCAGAATTTGCCTCCGGTTTTAAAGGACTTGAAGTGATAAAAATTGACGGGAGCGATTTTATTAAATCTTTTGAAACGGTAACAGAGGTTTTTGGAATGATAAGGAAAGAAAGGAGGCCATTTTTAATCCATGCCAAAGTTCCGCTCCTAACCCATCACACCTCAGGTGTGCGCAAAGAATGGTATAGAGATGATTTGGAAGAGCATTCAAAGCGAGATCCATTTCCCAAGCTGAAAAAAGAAATGGTAACACTTGGGTTTGACTATAAGGAGCTTGAGGGAATTGAAAATTCATCCGCAAAAAAAGTTGAAGAAGATTTTTCAAAAGCATTAATGGCGGAAGACCCCCGGCCTTCTGATTTATACACTCATATTTTTGCCCCCACACCAATTACTGAAGAAAAAGGAATCAGGGAACCGAAAATGGTTTCAACCGGAAATAATGTTAAGGAAGAAAAAAACTTTTCAAGAACAGAAATCCAGGTTTCAGGAGGAAAAACGGTAATGGTAGACTGTGCCTTATTTGCAATAAGAGAATTAATGGAGAAGCACAAAGAATGCCTACTTTACGGACAGGATGTAGGGAGAAGGCTTGGAGGTGTATTCCGTGAGGCGGCAACGCTGGCTGAAAAATTCGGAGATGAACGGGTTTTTAACACACCCATCCAGGAGGCATTTATTGTAGGAAGCACCGTAGGAATGAGTGCTGCGGGTTTAAAACCAATTGTTGAGATTCAATTTGCAGATTATTTATGGCCCGGACTGAATCAGCTTTTTACCGAAGTGGCACGTTCTTGTTATCTTACCAACGGAAAATATCCGGTAAGCATGATTTTGCGTGTTCCTATTGGGGCTTATGGAAGTGGCGGACCTTATCATTCATCAAGTATTGAAAGCGTAATTTGCAATATAAGAGGAATAAAAATTGCCTATCCCTCAAACGGTGCAGATTTAAAAGGCTTGATGAAGGCAGCATATTACGATCCGAATCCGGTTGTAATGTTGGAACACAAGGGATTGTATTGGAGTAAAATAAAAGGCACTGAAGAGGCAAAAACAGTTGAGCCGGATGAAAATTATATTCTTCCTTTAGGAAAAGCCAGAATTATTTCACATTCAACTGAGGGCATGTCGGGTTTATCCATTATTACCTATGGAATGGGAGTTTATTGGGCCAAAAACGCTGCAATGAAAATTAAAAATTCTGATTTTTCGGGAAAGGCTTATTTAAATAATATTGAAATTGTTGATTTAAGGACCTTGGTTCCTTTGGATGAGGAAATGGTTTTTTCATCAGTGAAAAAAAACGGAAAATGCCTTGTGGTTACCGAAGAGCCCGTACAAAATTCATTTGCCCAGGCCCTGGCAGGATTAATTCAGGAAAAATGTTTTGAATATCTGGATGCTCCGGTAAGAGTGATTGGCTCGGGAAACACACCCGCCATACCCCTTAATTCTACTTTGGAATATGAATTATTGCCCAACGCTGAAAAGGTGGCCACCGCAATTACCCAGCTTCTCAATTATTAATTTCGCGAAAATG
>JAHEZO010000079.1 GCA_023250995.1 Flavobacteriales bacterium
AGTCTGGCAAGAGTAAAAGCTCCCCAACCTAGCAACTTTTACTCTTGCCAGACTGGTAGGGCTTTTTCATTACTTTTTTATTCCTTTCTGGCAGGAATTCTGTTTTGGGGAAATTTATTTTCACAGGAACCGGAAGAAAATAATTTTCCCTCGCCCCAGATAAAACAATTTAAACATTCTATAAAAGCCGGTGCCGGCCTGCCACTCATATTATCCAATAATCCTTTCAGGAAAACCATGGACGGAGTTTTTTCTGTTTCAGGTTCGGCAGATTTTTTAGTTTATAAGAATTTTACTGCAGGCCTGAATTACGGTTATGAAATGTTTGATAATGCTGAATTAAAAGGAAACAAAGGAAGAAGGCCGGATGTTACCAAAGGTTTTATTTCATCACCGGGGACCGGAATTGGTTATGAGTATTTTTTCAATGATAACAAAATGTTATTTTTTTCGGCCACCGGTGGCTATTCAAAAATAAAATTTATAAGGGCGGTTTCATTTACTGATTCAGTGTCAAATTTGTTCCATTCCGAAGGTTTTCATCTTGGATTTTCTACCGGGTATTCAATTATCATCGAAGAAACGGGTGGTATTGGTTTTTATCTTTCTTACAAATACTTCGACTATGTTTTTGACCCAAAAAAGATTTCGTTCATTTATGAACCTGAAAACAATAAAAACCAAACTTTAACTTTCGGAATACTTTTCATCCTTGGTTATTAACAATTTATTTAAATTCCCCACTAACACCATTTGTCGAAAAGTTTTTGCTTTTGTTTCGGAATTTAGTTAGATTTGTTTCCAACTTTTTTTTAACCAAGAACCGATGAAAAAAAGGTTTTACCATTATTTCTTTTTTGCTTCTCTCTTTTTAACCTTTTCAAATAAGGTTTTTCCACAGGGAATGGGGATCGGAACAACTACTTTTACTCCTGATGCAAATGCGATACTTGAATTAAAGGGAAACGGAGGTGCCAGTGAACTTGGTTTGCTTATTCCAAGATGGGCTTCAACAAGCAGGCCATCTGCTCCGCCCCAGGGATTTATTTATTTTCAGACTGATGTGCCAATTGGATTTTATTATTATGATGGCTCCTCTTGGGTTCAGCTTACCACGGGATCTTCCAGCAGTTATATTCAAAATGGAACCAGCTTACAATCAAGTGCAAATTTTATTATTCAAAGTGCCGCAGCCACCAGTATTGGAGGTGTAGTGAGGGGGGCCTTATCACAATCTGCAAATTTGATGGAGTGGCAGAGTTCCACTCCTTCTACTCTGGCAAGCATTTCTTCAACAGGCTTGTTAACCTCAACAGGAATCAATTCAACAGGGGCTTCTGTGAATCTTAATGCCAGTTCAAATTTTGCTACAAATATTAATAACGGAAGTTCTACAGGAACAGTTACCATTGGAGGGACCGGTGCAATGCAAATTGATATTGGCGCAGGTGGAACAGGAATAAAAACAATAAATATCGGGGGGACTTCGGCTGATGTTATTGCCATTGCTAATACCCAAACGGCAGGATCACTTTCATTGGGAGCCGCAATGACCACCGGAACAATTACCATTGGAGGAACAGGGGCTCAAACCGGGACCATTGGGCTAGGGACCGGAACAGGAGTACAAACAATTAATTTAGGAACTGGAGGAACTGGGGCCAAAACAATTAATATCGGAAATGGTGCGGTTGCAAACCCAATCACCATTGGTGGAACAGGAGCAAATACCATTGCTATTGGCAATACCCAAACCGCTGGTTCAATTGCTTTGGGAGCTGCAATGACCACCGGAACAATTACCATTGGAGGAACAGGGGCTCAAACCGGGACCATTGGGTTAGGGACCGGAACAGGAGCACAAACGATAAACATTGCTTCCGGAACGGGGGTAAAAACGATTAATTTGGGAACTGGAGGACCTGCCGGGGGAAAAACGATAAATATTGGAACGGGTGCGGTTGCAAATACAATTACAATTGGGAATGGAACTGGAACAACAGCTGTAAACATTAATGCTGGAACCGGAGGATTAAGCATTTCCGGAAATGTTGATATTGCCGGAACCTTATGTAATACCTCAGGAACAATTACTGCCTGTTCAGATATCCGTTATAAAAAAGATGTAGTTCCTCTTATTTCTTCTCTCGATAAGGTACTCAAATTGCAAGGAGTAAATTATTACTGGAAAAGAGATATGTTCCCGGAAAAAAGTTTTTCGGATAAACTGCAAATCGGTTTTATTGCCCAGGAAATGGAAAAGATTTACCCCGAGTTTGTAATGACGGATGATAAGGGATTTAAATCAGTGGATTACTCCCGGTTAACAGCCGTGCTTGTGGAGGCAATAAAAGAACAACAAAAACAAATTTACGAACTTCAAAAATCAAATAATATCCTTAAAGAAACTTTGGCTGGCAAGGATGACCTTGAAAAGCTGAAAGCTGAAATTGAAAAACTGAGTACCTTAATGAAATTCAGTGCCGGAGTAAAATGATCCGAAATTCCTTTGGCGTACATAATTCTTTAAGCAAAATGCTTTATTTTTCTCAAATATTTTCGTGTTTTATTTTAAATGTTTGTTTGGCTCCTCCTGTGTCAGATAAAGTTTTTTGTATTCAATGAAAAAATCAATTGCAAAAATTGTTTATTTTATTTTATTCTCCCTTCATACTGTTTCCCCTTTTGCACAAATATTAATTAATAACGGAGCCATTTCAAATATTACCACAGGAACCTTTGCCACAGCCGGAAGTCTTGAAAACACTACCGGAACCATTACCAATTCCGGGACTTTAACCCTTTCAGGTAATCTTACCAATTCATCAACTGGTAATTTAACAGGAAACGGCACCTATAAAATTGGGGATGATTGGTCAAACACCGGAACTTTTAATGAAGGAACAAGTACGGTTAATTTTAACGGAAGCACTGCTCAAACTATTGGCGGATCAGAATCCGATTTTTATAATTTAACCATTGATAATTCAAGCGGTGGCGTTTCCCTTGCGGCCAACGAAAATCTTTATGGTACTTTAACCCTCACCAATGGGATGTTTACAACAACGGGGTTTAATTTTATCCTCATTTCCAATGCAACAGCCACAGCAAGAATTGCCCAAATTACTGGAGGAGATATTACAGGGAACATAACAATTCAGAGGTATATTTCAGGAAATGATGGATGGAGAACATTATCCTCTCCGGTGGCTTATGTTTCTGCCGGAAAAGGAGATTTTGATGATTGGGAAAATGAATTTAAAATGAGTGGTTTCCCGGGCACGGATTATTCCTCGGCCAGTTTTCAATCTGTAAAATATTATGATGAAACAAATTTGGGAGGGAAAAACGAAGGATATTCTGCCCCAGCAAGTGCAAGCACCGGATTAACATCCGGACAAGGGTATATGTGCTGGCTTGGAAACGATCCTGCGCCCGGAACCTCGCCACCTAAAATCATTGATTTAACTGGCACACCGAATAAGTCGGGAGTATCCTTGCCAATTACTTTTTCAAGCACCGGGGTCCCTGCAAATGATGGATGGAATCTTGTTGGCAATCCTTATCCATCCTCAATTGACTTTGATGCACTTCCTTGGCCAATTTCAAATATGGACTCTTATTTTTATATTTGGAATGATGCCGATGGCCATCAACACTACGAGGGCTGGATGAATGGTTTAGGTGCATTATCAGATGCCGGAAGCAATATTATTTCATCGATGCAGGGATTTTGGGTAAAAGCAAATGCAACTCCGGCATCAATTACTCTTTCCGAATCACATAAATCAAGCACAGATCAACCATTATTTAAACAAATTCCAGATAGCCAGATTGTTTTGAAACTAATAATAACCGCTCAGAACGGATATTCCGACCAAACCACCATCCGGTTTATTTCGGGGGCAACGGAGGATTATGAGGGCAACATGGATGCTTATAAATTTTTTTCCGGAAGTTCTCTTCCTCCACAAATTAGTACGGTAATTGGTGATTCAACAGACCTGGCTTTGAACTCCCTTCCGGATTTAATTAATGATAGAGTTATTAAGGTTCGAACCAAATCAAAAACTGCAGGATATTTTTCAATTGCAATTACGGGAATTGAAAAGGTTCCTGCTGATTTTTGCCTTTTGCTCAGGGATAAATTAACCGGAACGGTTACAGATTTTAAGTTGGATACTGTGTACGAATTCACAATGAGCGACACTACTTTTTATCCCAGGTTTTTTCTTCATCTCTTGAAAAATGATTCGGTTTCCTGCAGCCAGCATGCCGCTGCACTTACAGAAATAAATTCACCCCCGTTTCCAATATCTGAAAATATTGTTTTTACCCTAAAAAATAAACTATTAACTGTATTTCCCGAATCCCCAAATCCTAAAGGAAGTTTTCTGAATATTTATAATCTGCTTGGAGAAAAGATAATTTCCGAAAAAAGACTTACACAAAATAAATCCCCCCTAATTATTGATCTTTCCAATAATCCCGATGGAATTTATCTGCTTTCAGTTTATGTTTCCAACCATATAATTACCCGAAAAATTTTTCTCGGTCCATAATCAGCGCTCAAATCAATTAATAACTTTTTTCCCATTGGCTAAAAGAATACCTTTGCCTTTATGATGAAGTTTATTGCCAAACTAATCTTTAAACTTTCGGGGTGGAAAACCGCAGGGGAGGTTCCAAGTATTAAAAAATTTGTAGCCATTGCTGCTCCTCACACAAGCAACATGGACTTTATTTTTGGAATGTGTGCAAAGTTTATTTTCGGAATTAAACTTCAGTATTTAGGCAAAAAAGAATTATTCCGGTTTCCATTCGGTTTTATTTTCAGGTCTCTGGGAGGCATTCCGGTTGAAAGAACCTCCAGTCATAATGTGGTGGCACAGGTGGTAACCCAGTTTAATAAACATTCACGTTTCGTTCTGGCCATGTCGCCTGAAGGAACCAGAAGTTATGCCCCTGAATGGCGAAAGGGATTTTATCATATTGCCTGCGGTGCGGGTGTACCTATTGTTTTGTGCTATCTTGATTTCGAAAATAAAATTACCGGCATCGGGCCAACCTTTTATCCCACAGGAAATATGGATAAAGATATCGAAGAAATAAAAAGTTTTTACAGAAAAATCAAAGGGAAATTTCCTGAAAAAGGAGTAAGATAATCAATTACTTTTTTCAGGTACTTTATAATGGCAAAGTCAAGATAAAAAATAATGAATAAAAATTTAAAATGCAGGAAAAAATAAATTAGAGAAAAACATTTAACTATTTTTTATTATTTGTTATATGTTAAATATTATTCATCTCATCAAAAAAGCTTTTTGGGGCAACAGGAATGAACTTTATTTTTTTTAAATAATCAGGGTTTTGGATAGAAAAAAAATACTTGTTTTTATTGACTGGTACCTGCCCGGTTACAAAGCAGGCGGACCCATAAAGTCGGTTTCAAATATTATTTCAGCTTTAAAAAAAGAATTTGAATTTTATGTTTTTACCCGAAATAATGATTTGGGGGATTCAAATCCATACGAAAATATTATCAGCGATAAATGGACTGTTTTATCGGAAAACTATCAGGTTTATTACGCCTCCCAAAAATCAATATCAGTCCAAAATATTTATAAAATTATTTCTCAAACTGAGTTTGATATTCTTTACCTGAATGGAATTTTTTCCTTCAGATTCAATATCCTTCCATTATTAATTTTGAAACTTCAAAAGAAGAAATCAAAAATCATAGTTTCTCCTCGGGGCATGTTTGGAGAGGGTGCCCTTGGATTAAAAAAAACGAAAAAGAAATTATTTATTTCTTTTGCTTTGATTTTTGGATTATTCCGAAAGGTTACCTGGCATTCATCCACCCCCTCGGAGGAAAAAGAAATACGCAAAATATTTGGTAACAAGGCACAGGTTATTAATGCGCTGAATATTTCAATTCCTCCTCAAACTGATTTTGCTCCTAAGGTGAAACAAAAAGGAAATGCGAAATTCTTCTTCCTTTCAAGAATTTCGAGAAAGAAAAATTTGTCTTTTGCCTTGGAAATTCTTAAAAATGTATCTGAAGGGGAAATTTCATTTGATGTTTACGGCCCTGTGGAAGATCCCGGTTATTGGAAAGAATGCAAATCAATAATAAAATCTTTGAACGGAAACATTAAGGTAAATTATAGGGGAATGCTGGATCCAAACTTTAACCGGAAAATTCTTTCAAATTATCATTTTATGTTTTTCCCGACCTTAAATGAAAACTATGGTCACGTAATTTTCGAATCACTTTCAGCCGGCTGTCCTGTAATTTTAAGCGATCAAACTCCTTGGAAGAATCTGGAGAAAAATAAAATTGGATGGGAAATCCCATTGGATAAAAAAGAAATATTTATTAATGTCATTAAAAAATGCATTCTAATGGAAGAATTCGAATTCAACGACTTGTCGGCACATTCATTTGAATTTGCCATGGCATCCGCAAATCAAAAAGAAGTAATTGAGCAAAACCGAAAATTGTTTTCATAAATTTTTACCTCCGGATTTGGTAGAATTTAGAGTTTTAAATAATATTTTCGTGAAAATATTTTGGAATGAATAAAAACAAAACTGATTTATCCAAATTCAACAATACCTGGTATTATCCTGGTAATCCTGTAAAAAGGCTAGTTTGGTATTTAATTAATATCTGCTTTTTTCAATGCCCGTTTCTTCCTTTTCCCTTTATTAAAATATTTTTTCTGAGGTTTTTTGGTGCTAAGGTTGGAAAAGGGGTAAATATTAAGCCATCCGTAAATATTAAATACCCATGGAAACTTCAATTAGGAAATAATGTATGGATAGGTGAAGGAGTTTGGATAGACAATCTTGAGGAAGTTTTTATCGGAGATAATTCATGCATTTCGCAGGGAGCCCTGATCCTTTCAGGAAATCACAATTATAAAAAGCCGCGTTTTGATTTAGTTCTTAAAAAAATTATTTTGGAGGACGGGGTATGGATTGGTGCAAAATCAATCGTGACGGGCGGTGTTATTTGCGGCTCTCATTCAGTTTTGTCGGCCGGATCCGTGGCCTCGGTTAATTTGGAAAGTTATTGGATTTACCGAGGGAACCCTGCGGTTAAGATTAAGGAAAGAATTATTGAAAAAAACTGAAATACACAATTGGCACTTTTTAAATAAGCCTTTGGAATTTCTAAAGAATTGCAATTGGTTCTCAAAAAAAACAAAATCCAGCCAGTAAAGAACCTTTATTACCGATGACCATTTCTATCATTACCGTTTGTTACAACAGCGAAAAAACAATTCAAAAAACCATTGAGTCGGTTTTATCCCAAACCTATCCGGAAATTGAATACATAATTATTGATGGAAAATCCACCGACAAAACTCTGCAATTACTCTCCCGGTACAAAAACAGGATTTCAAAAATTATCTCTGAAAAAGATAATGGGATTTATGATGCATTAAACAAAGGGATAACTATTGCAAAGGGGGAAATTGTTGGAATCCTTCATTCAGATGACTACTTTTCCAACGAATTGGTAATTTCAAAAATTGCAGAAATATTCAATAAAAAAAAAACCGATGCCCTTTATTCGGATTTGCAATATGTTTCCAAAGATAAACCCGAAAAAATAATTAGAAACTGGGTTGCAGGAATTTTTAAAAAAGGAATTTTTAAAAAAGGCTGGATGCCACCCCACCCTACCTTTTATGTTAAGAGGGAATTATTTAATAAATATGGAAATTATAACACCAATTTTATTTTTGCTTCTGACTATGAACTGATGCTTAGGTTCATTCACAAACATGAAATAAAACTGGAATACCTTCCGGAAGTTACCGTAAAAATGAGAGTTGGGGGAAAAGGAAATGTAACTTTTGTTAACCGGATTAAGGCAAACGCTGAAGATAAAAAGGCATGGCTAATAAATCAGCTTTCACCTCCCTGGTTAATCAGGATAAAAAAACCTTTATTTAAATTAAGCCAGTTTTGGAAGTAATTAGAATTTGGCTCTTGTCTTTCTTTTCTTTCTGCGTTTTACATCACCTAAACCGCCAATTCCAAGTTTGGTTGGACGAAATCTTCGATTTTTATATCTCCCCTTAATAACATAACTATAGGTAACATTTGTAAAAACATAATTATCCTTTTTTTTCGGATTTCCTCGTATTGAACCTGCGGTAGAATAATACACGGTATCTGGAACATCCAAACCTCTTTCACCCATTTTGTCACTTCTGAAAGTATATTCCCATGCTTCCTCGGAAACCTGGCTTCGCTCGGGTGTTACCGTGCTGGCATCATCAATGTAATCGGTAAGCGAATATCTCCAGCCCAACTCCCATCCAATTCTATGCGTTTTTCTATAGGTGTAATAAAACCCGACTCCAAAGGGGAAACATAGCTGATAAAGGCCATATTTATGATCCGGGCCTTCCGTATTTAGCGGTTGAAGGGCAACCCATTTTCCACTCCGGTCCTGAGCCTTGGGATTGTTATAGAATCCTCCCACTCCTAAAAACACAAAAGTTCTGAAATCAAGTATATATCTACCGGTGCTTCCTACATCATAAGTAGTAAAGAAAGGGTATTCCGCCCTTGCCGAAAGTTCAATAATATCATTTCTGAAAGCAAGATTCCTCCCTCTCCTGGGTCCATAAATTGATAAACTGTCGGCACATTGAATTCTACCGTAATACACTCCCACATTAACATAAAGACCTTCAATTACCCTCCTCCGGACAAAAACATTTGCTGCCTGACGGGTTTGGGACATTCTCATATCTGCAATAAATCCCCTTCTTGTTTTATCGTATCCTCCAATTTCACCCAAATAGTTCGCACCTCCAATTCCACCGCCAAAATCCCAGTTATACTGTGCCCAAATTAATACGGGGGAAAGAAGATAAAGCGAAATCAAAAAATATTTTTTCATCCAGATAATTGATTCTTGTGGTAAACTTTATTAATTATTTTCGCATACATGATTGAATGAGGGATTTTTGTATGCAGCCACAAATGTAAAATAAATTTTTTAATGAGCCAAAATAAAATTACGAAACTTTTTAATATTCAATATCCGCTCATTCAGGCCGGAATGCTATGGTGTGCCCCATGGGAACTGGCTTCTGCAGTTTCAAATGCAGGTGGATTGGGAATTATTGGTTCGGCTTCCATGCATCCCGATGTGTTAAGAACTCATATCCAAAAATGTAAAAAAGCAACCCAAAATCCCTTTGCCGTAAATATTGCCCTCCTTTACCCTGAAATTGAAAAATTAATTGAAATTATGATTGAAGAAGGAGTGGGAATTATATTTTCCTCTGCAGGGAATCCCAAAACCTTTACTCCTTTTTTAAAAAGCCATGGGATAAAAGTTGTTCATGTTACTTCAAGTGCCAAATTTGCACTAAAAGCAGAGGATGCCGGAGCAGATGCGGTGGTGGCCGAAGGTTTTGAAGCCGGAGGTCATAATGGGAGGGAAGAAACAACTACCATGTGTTTAGTTCCGTTGGTAAAAAATGCGGTAAAAATTCCAGTAATTGCAGCCGGGGGTATCGGCAGCGGAAGGTCCATGCTTGCGGCAATGGCTCTGGGAGCTGATGGTGTTCAGATTGGGAGCCGGTTTGTAACTTCTGAAGAATCATCAGCCCATTCAAACTTTAAAAATAAAGTTATAGACTCAAAAGAGGGCGATACCATTTTGACCTTAAAAAAACTCACCCCTGTGCGTTTATTAAAAAATAATTTTTTTGAGATGGTGAAAGCGGCAGAAGAAAATTGTGCTACCGTGGATGAATTAAAAGCCATCCTTGGAAATAAAAGGGCAAAGCGTGGAATGTTTGAAGGAAATATGGAGGAAGGAGAATTGGAAATCGGACAGGTGTCGGCACAATTTAAAGATATTAAACCCGCATCTGAAATTGTAAAAGAAATAATGAATGAATTTGAAGAGGCAAGAATGGAATTAACAAAAATAAAATTTTAAATACGCACTAAATCCCGCAGGAATAAAATGGTAGCATTCGAAAAATTTCAACTCGATAACGGACTTCGGGTTATGGTGAACAGAGATACGACAACCCTGGTTGCGGCAGTAAATATTTTATATGATGTTGGGGCAAGGGATGAAAATCCGGAAAAAACAGGGTTTGCCCACCTTTTTGAACACCTGATGTTCGGAGGGTCCATTAATATTCCCAACTATGATTCACCCCTCCAGATGGCAGGAGGTGAGAACAATGCTTTTACTTCAAACGATATCACTAATTATTACATTACATTACCGGTTAACAATCTGGAAACAGCTTTCTGGCTTGAATCGGACCGGATGCTTTCACTCGCCTTTTCACAAAGATCTTTGGATGTTCAGCGGAATGTGGTGATCGAAGAATACCGTCAGCGGTATTTGAATCAGCCCTACGGAGATGTATGGCTCCTTCTCAGGCCCCTGGCCTATAAGGTTCATCCCTACAATTGGAACACCATTGGAAAAAACATAAAACACATTGAAGATGCAACCATGGAGGAGGTTAAATCTTTTTTTAAAAAATTTTATTGCCCAAACAATGCCATACTTTCAGTTTCGGGTAATGTGGAAACCGAGGAAATAAAACAATTGTGTGAAAAATGGTTCCTGCCAATTCCAAAAGGCCAAGTAAACCCACGCAATTTACCAATGGAGCCATTGCAGAATGAAAAAAGATTTTTGGAGGTAGAGAGGCCCGTTCCGGTGGATGCCATTTACAAAGCCTTTCATATTTGCAAAAGAGGGGATGAAAAGTTTTATGCCACCGATATTATATCTGAAATACTTTCGAGGGGAAATTCTTCCCGGCTTTACCAAAACCTTGTGAAAGAAAAAAAAATATTCAGCGAAATTGATGCTTATTTATCGGGGGATCTGGATGAAGGACTATTTATTATCAGCGGAAAACCTTCCATGGGAGTAACGCTGGAAGATGCCGAAAAAGCCATCGACCTTGAAATTGAAAAAATCAAGCAGGAAACTGTAAAGGAGAGGGAACTTCAGAAAGTAAAAAATAAAATTGAATCTACTTTATTATTTGGCGAAATAAGTGTTCTCAATAAGGCCATGAACCTAGCCATGTTTGAATTAATGGGAAATGCTTCTATGGTTAATGAGGAGGTGGAAAGATATCTTTCAGTTACTCCCGAAAAAATAAAATCGGTTGCCAATGAGATATTCATAGAAAATAACAGCTCAGTTTTGTATTACAGAGCATCGGGAAAGAAAGGAAACTGAGAAACCCCTATTATTAAAATTACATTTTAATCGGATAATTCAAATAAAAATGACGGCACTTGAAAGAAACACAGCTCCTCCTTTAAAAAAAATAGAAAGAATAGAATTTTTAAGGGCAGAAAAAAAAGTATTGAAAAACGGAATTCCGGTATATTTAATTAATGCCGGAAATGAAGAAGTATTGAGGATTGAAATGGTTTTTGTTTCAGGTAATTCGGCAGGTGAAAATGGAAACCAAACTTATCCGGAAAAAAACCCGCTTTTAGCATCCACTGTAAATCACCTTATTTCAGAGGGAACCTCCCGTCATTCCTCCTCAGAAATTGCCGAAAGCTTTGATTTTTTCGGTTCCTTTATTCAAACCGATTGCGATAAAGACACTGCCTCAGTTTCACTTTTTACATTAAATAAATATGTAAAAAATACTCTGCCATTATTAGAGGAAATTATTAAGGATGCCATTTTCCCTGAAAAAGAAATTACCACTTATCTTGCAAACACCAGGCAGAAATTTATTGTTGATTCTGAAAAAGTGCATGTAATTTCCAGAAGAAAGTTTAATGAGGTAATTTTCGGAAAAGAACATCCTTACGGGAACAATGTTGAATTGAAAGATTTTGAAAATATTAAAAGAGGGGATTTGATTGATTTCTTCAAAAATTTTTATTCACCCCACAATTGCAAAATAATTTTATCGGGCAAAATAAACGAAGGAGTATTTGATTTATTGGAAAATCATTTTGGAAATTGGGATGGCGTAGAGACAAGGCATGCCTTGTCTCTACGGCCACCCAATTTAATAAAACCCGATGAAAAAAAAATACATTTTGTAGAAAGAAAAAACCAGGTTCAAACCGCCATCAGAATTGGAAGGCCTCTTTTTTCGAAAAAGCATCCCGATTATCCCGCTATGAAAGTACTCAACGTGGTTCTGGGAGGATATTTCGGGTCCAGGCTCATGACGAACATCAGGGAAGAAAAGGGATATACTTATGGAGTAGGTTCGGCTGTATTTCCCCTGAAACAGGCAGGTTGCTTTTTTATTTCCACCGAGGTGGGTTCAGAAGTTACAAGGGAAGCACTTAAAGAAATATATTTTGAAATTGCCAGGTTAAGGGAGGAAGAAGTTTCGGAAGAAGAACTTCAGAAAGTCAGAAATTATATGCTTGGCGAAATCATCCGAAGCATTGACGGGCCTTTCGCACTTGCAGAAAGATTAAAAGGTTTGTTGATTTTCGGACTCGATTACGATAATTTTGACCAGTTGGTTGAAACCATTAAAAACACCTCCCCAAAAAGAATCATGGAGCTGGCGCAAAAATATTTAAAACAGGAGGACTTATTTGAAATTGTGGTGGGAAGTATGGGTAAATAGATTGATATCCTTTTTGGGGTTCATTGGTTAATAAGTTTAATGGTTTGTAGGATAATGAATTTATTCTGCAGGAACGAATGGAAAATTTCAGGGAAGAGGAAACCGACAAATGTTTACCTCCATATCCAACGGAGAATTAAATTCCAAATAATTATATAACTGGTTTGCAAAGTATGGGGCGAGCATTACAGCCTTTGTTCCGAACCCGTTAAAAATCCCAATTTCATTGAAAGCCGGATGAAGCCCGATAAAAGGCCTACGGTCTTTTGTGGATGGCCTCACACCGGCCACATGCCCAACAATTTTGAAAGGAATTTGAATGATTTTTTTTAATTTTTCAATTATTGCTGATTTTCCCTTTTCAGTGGGAATATCATCCAGTTCTTTCCATTCGTAGGTGCTTCCGGCCACAAATAATTTATTCCCTATGGAGTACAAATACCCATTTTTGTGAATTATCTTTTCACAGTTAAAATCTTCAATCGCAAGAATTAACAATTCCCCTTTTGCTGGTTTAAAAGGAAGGTAACTGAAATAGGGATTTCCAAGGGCTTTCCATCCTTCACAAAAAATAATTTTTTTTGCAATGGAGTTTTCGTATTCCACTTGTCCGCCTGACCGTTTTAATTTGGAGAAATTGAATTTCTCTTCCTGCAGAATTTTTTTTTCAGAAAAATAATTCCTGAACAACTCAATAAACCGGGCCGAATAAATTTTACCTGCATCTTTTACCAGCCCAAAGCCAAAAGGTGCAACCAAACTTTTGGGATTTTCAATTAAATTATTTTGGGCCGGGGTCAGATACTTATTATCTTCCAATGTCTTCTTTTCCCAAAACCATTTTTCATTTTCATTTGCAAAAATTTTCATCACTTCCTTTTTCCAAAAAATTTTATCCCTTAAAAACTTTTCAGCTTCCAAAAAAAAATTATCAGCAAAAGGAATTACTTCATCTGCCTTCCATGATTTTACTAATCTTTTAAAAACTATTGGATTGTAATTTCCTGCGGCTACTCTGGAACATGAAGAAAAAGAGGGTTCGTCAATAATTTTAATTTTTTTCCCTCTTTTTAAAAATGTATATCCCAAAATTGTTCCTGCCAAACCCTGGCCAACGATAATATAGTCTACTTCATCCATAATAATGACACTCTCAAAAAAAATTCGGTTAAAAATTATATCTCAAAAATTTTTTTGAAATTATGGAAAAAATAAAACCTCATCATCTCAATTCAAAAATAAGTCGAACTTAAAAAACCCAAAGCCATGAAAACAATTAAAAAACCTCTTGCGCTAAGCATGATAATTTTGCTTGCCTTTAATTTCTTTTCTTTCAAAACAAGGAAATTTCAAAAATATTTTTCACTTCCCACAGGTGAAATAAGAGGCAAAGTTACAGATAAATCAACCGGAGAATCCATTGCTTTTGCCGGCATTGTATTAAAAGATAAGTCCGGTATCCGGGTTTCAGAAACCAACGCAGGAGCCACCGGTTATTATTCCATAAGCAAGTTGAACCAGGGGGAATATATTATATCTGTAAATTATGCAGGGTACAAAACAATTACAAAAAGTAAAGTTATGGTTTACGAAGGAACGGCAAACGTTCTGAATTTTGAAATGGAGCCAATTGCTATAAAACTATGTGAGGTTCAAATTGATAAAAAGGAAC
>JAHEZO010000080.1 GCA_023250995.1 Flavobacteriales bacterium
CCCATTATTGAGGCATTTAAATTTTCATTCTTGGGGATTGGGAACTTCAGCCTTATTCATCTGGGTTACAGTACGGTTTTTATGTTAGGGCTATTAACATTTGGAATATTGATATTTAACCGGATTGAAAAAAGTTTTATGGATACGGTCTAGATGGGGCAGATTATGAAATTTTTTGCCCCTCATTTTAGAATTAATTATTTCCTGACAAATGGATGATATTGTAATAAAGATCGAAAACCTTTCGAAACAATATCGCCTTGGAAAAGTAGGTACAGGAACTATTTCTCATGATTTAAACCGATGGTGGGCCGGAATAAGAGGAAAAGAGGATCCCTACTTAAAAATTGGGTCAGAAAACAAGAGAGATGAAAAGGGAGATAGCGATTATGTTTGGGCCTTACGCGATATTAATTTTGAAGTAAAAAGGGGAGAAGTTTTAGGAATAATAGGAAAGAATGGTGCTGGAAAATCTACTTTGTTAAAAATTCTTTCAAGAGTTACGGAACCCACTACCGGAGAATTAAAAATTAAGGGTAAAATTGCGAGTTTGCTTGAAGTTGGTACTGGATTTCACCCTGAACTTTCCGGAAAAGAAAACATTTTCCTTAACGGGGCCATACTTGGAATGTCGAAAAGGGAAATTAAAAACAAATTTGAGGAAATTGTTGAATTTGCTGGGGTTGAAAGATACATAGACACCCCGGTAAAAAGGTATTCTTCGGGAATGTATGTAAGGCTGGCTTTTGCAGTGGCTGCTCATTTGGAACCCGAAATTTTAATTATTGATGAAGTATTAGCTGTTGGGGATGCTGAATTTCAGAAAAAATGTTTGGGCAAAATGAAGGATGTTGCCGGCAATGGAAGAACTGTTATTTTCGTGAGCCATAATTTGGGATCAATTTCCTCTCTATGCTCTTCATTAATTTTGATAGAGGAGGGAAAGATAAAGCACAATGGAGATGTTTCGAATGGAATTATAAAATATTTAAATATTTATAAGCAGAAAAGAGGTTATGTTAATTTGAGCGATTTTCCCGAATATAGGACTGGGAATGGAAAAAATGGAAGGCTTTTGCATCTTTCTTGTATTGATGAAAATGGTAATCCAGTTGGAATAACTGAGTTTGGTGGAAAATTAATTTTTGATATTATTTTTGAAATTTTTAATGCAACTGCCGATCTTGAGTGTGGGTTAATTTTTATAAATAACCGGGGTACAGTTTGCGGGGGGTGTATTAGCCTATTTGAAGGTGCAAAATCTGAATTTGGGAATGGTATGCATTCCTTTAAAGTAACAATTCCTTTCATCAATTTGTTTCCGGGAGTTTATTCCGTTCAACTTTGGATCAGGAAAAAACAATCTTCAATATATGACAGTTATGATAATGCAATCGAATTTGAAATTGTTGAAAATAAAGTGAAAAAACCAAATGCTTATTTTTATTTTTATTCTGGAACGGGAGTTTACCATGAAGGGAAATGGGAGTATAAAAAAATCAATCCGGGTTCAATGTGAACCCCTTTTATTTAATTTGAAAGCTCGGTTCTTCTCTATATGAGTATTTATTAATCAAGGAATTAAATGCGAAACATTCTAAGAAGAATTATCCCTTACCAGTTTAAAAGAATTTACCATTATTATTTTAAAAATAATATTTTTTATCATAAATATCCAGTTTTTGTAAATAGTATTCCAAAGTGCGGAACCAATCTACTCCTAAATATTTTTAAGGCCATTCCCAACACAATGTATATTAAAGATTTATCCTACGCGATGGATGTGAATGATGGAGAAGGCCGTCTTAAATATTTACAAAAAAAAATATCAACATTTCTACCTGGATCATTTTACACCGGGCATGTCCCACATACAATTGAAATAGCCGCCTGGTTTAAACAAAAAAAATTTAAGCATATTTGGATTTATCGGGATCCGAGAGATTATGCCGTTTCTCATTATAATTTCTTTTTAAATGATGCAACAACAGCATACCATAAGGAATGGCTAAATATGAAAAATAATTCTGAAAGACTAATGGCTTCCATCATTGGAACTGGGAAAGGTAAAATGGAGTATTACTTTGGTGAATACGATTGTAAAAAAGATTTATTTCGTTTTGAATGTATTGCTAATGTTTGTATAATATATTCGCATTTTGAAAGATGGCTTTCAGATGAAAATGTCCTCCCGATAAGGTATGAGAATTTAATTGATAAAGAGAAAAGCTTGACAGAAATTATTAGAATATTGAATTTTCTGGGTTTTAAAAATGAAAACGAAAAGGTAACTGCGCAAAAAATCATGGAATCGGGGTTTGACCCAAGTAAATCCCATACCTTTAGATTGGGAAGGAGTGGCGCATGGAAAGAAGAGTTTACCCAAGCCCATCTGGATGCTTTTAATAGTATTGGGGGTGCCGAGGTTTTAAAAAAGTTTAATTATTAGGGTTTAAATAATTTTGTGAATTAATTAAAAAACTTCGATTTTATGAGTAAATGTCTTATCTGCGGAAATTTGATTCAACCATTTATTTCTTTTGGAAAAATGCCAATAGCAAATGGATTTCTAAAAATGGAGCAGTTCAAGAAAGAATATTTTTTTGAATTAAAAGTTGCATTTTGCCCCAAATGTACCATGGTTCAGCTTACTGAATTTGTGGACAGAGAAAAAATGTTTCATGAGAATTATGCCTTTTTTTCTTCCACGTCCAAAATGATGTCGGAGCATTTTAAGGAGTTTGCGGATGAGGTCCAATCAAAATACCTTTCCCAAAAGGACCCTTTTGTAGTTGAAATTGGAAGCAACGATGGGATAATGTTACAGAATTTTGCCAAAAAAGGGATAAGACATTTAGGGGTTGAACCCAGTAAAAATGTAGCTGAAATTGCAAAAGGGAAAGGAATTAATACCATTTCGCAATTTTTTGATGAAGAATTGGCTCATAAGATTGTAAAAACGGACGGACAAGCAGATGCTTTCATTGCCGCTAATGTAATGTGCCATATACCATATTTTCACTCAATTGTTGCAGGAATAAAAATATTGTTAAAACAAGAAGGAATTGTAATGTTTGAGGATCCTTACCTTGGCGATGTTATAGAAAAAACATCCTATGATCAAATTTATGATGAACATGCATTTGTTTTTTCGGTTTCCTCAATTAATTATGTTTTTCAGCAGCACGATATGGAGGTTATTGATGTAAGCCCCCAGGAAGTGCACGGGGGGTCGATGAGGTATATTATTGCCCATAAAGGGGTAAAAAAGGTATCGAAAAATGTTTTTATTCAAATGGAAAGGGAAAAGGCATTAGGGCTTAATCTACCTGAAACATTTGATCTTTTTAGAAATAATTGTGAAAAATCCAGAGATTCATTAAAGACAATTTTGGTTGATTTGAAAAATAAAGGAAAAAAGGTAGTTGGCTATGCTGCAACTTCTAAAAGCACCACAGTATTGAATTATTGCGGAATTACTCCTGATTTGATAGAATATATTTGCGACACAACCCCGCTAAAACAGGGTAAGTTTAGCCCGGGGATGCACATTCCAGTTTTCTCATACGAAAAATTTGTTGCTGAAAAACCAGAATTTGCTTTACTTTTTGGTTGGAATCATGCCAAGGAGATCATGGCAAAAGAGAAAAAATATTCAGACTCAGGGGGAAAGTGGATAGTTTATGTTCCTCAAGTAAATATTATTTAATGGTGTTTTTTAGTAATCCTTTAAACCAATACCTTTCTCATAAATCTGAAATTGATTTTGCAATTTCAAATGTTCTGAAGAGGGGAAAATATATTCTTGGTGAAGAAACAAAGAATTTTGAAATTGAGTTTGCAAAATTTATTGATGCTAAGTTTGCAGTCGGGGTTGCTAATGGTACAGATGCCATTAATATAGCTTTGGTTGCTTGTGGTGTGGGGTATGGAGATGAAGTAATTACAGTATCTCATACAGCAGTGGCCACTATTTCAGCAATTGAAATATCCGGTGCTGTTCCAGTGTTTGTTGATATTGATCCTGATTTTTTCACATTAAATCCTCAAAAAATTGTTCAGGCAATAACAAAAAAAACAAAGGCCATTGTAATAGTTCATATTTATGGGCAAGCGGCTGATTTAGCACCAATACTTGAAATTGCTGCAGAATATAATTTAAGAGTAATTGAAGATTGTGCTCAGGCCCATGGAGCTACTTATCAAAACAGAAAGGTTGGCAATTGGGGAGATATTTCCTGTTTCAGTTTTTATCCTACAAAAAATTTAGGTGCCATTGGGGATGGCGGAGCGGTGGTTACTAATAATAAAGAACTTGCTGATAAATGTTTATTATTGCGTCAATATGGGTGGAAAGAACGTTATGTTAGTAAAATAAAAGGATGGAATTCCCGCCTTGACGAAATTCAATCTGCAGTTTTAAGAGTTAAATTACGCTATCTAGAATCAGATAATAAAAAACGCAATAAATTGGCCTTACTTTATTTTGAACACCTTCAAAATATTGAAAAAATAGGATTGCCTAAAACAAGGGAGAGTTGCAGCCATGTTTTTCATTTATTTGTTATAAGAATTAAGGAAAGAAGTCAACTAATTGAGTTTTTAAAGAAAAAAGGAATAGATACTTTAATTCATTATCCATTTCCGGTTCATCTTCAAGAGGCCTATATAAATAATAATAATCCGGTAAATTTGAAAGAAACTGAATCGGCTGCAATGGAAGTGCTTTCACTTCCGATGTATCCAGAATTAAGCGAGTCGGAAGTTATAAAAGTTTCTAAGGATATAATTCACTTTTATGAATCTTAAAAATATTGTTGGTGTCGAAATAAAAGAATTGAAAAATCATTCTGATGAAAGGGGTTTTTTTATGGAGATAATAAGAAACACTGATTCTTTTTTTAAGGAGGGATTTGGCCAACTAAGCTGCTCAAAGGTTTTTCAAGGAGTAATAAAGGCCTGGCATTTACACAGAATACAAACACAATGGACATATATTTTAAGCGGGTCTGCCAAGGTTGTTTTACACGACACCCGGAAAAATTCTAAAACCTATGGGACCACAACTGAATTATTGGTTGGGGATAATTATTCCCCCATGGTTTATAAATTTCCTCCCGGTGTTGCTCATGGTTATAAATGCATCAACGGCCCAATGTTGGTACTTTATGTAACCTCGGGTGTTTATGACCTTACCGATGAAATGAGAATTCATCATAACGACAAAATAATAGGATATGACTGGCTCTGAGATTCCGAAGTTTAACTATGAAAATACTTATTTTTCGGAAAACCTGTAATCTTTGGGAGGATTCCCCTTCAAAGCCAGAGAACCAGGAGAATTAATATTGGCCTTGACTAGTTTCTTAAATATTTATTTGGTTTTTTGTTGGAATAATGAAAAGGAATTGGAATAAAAAAATTCCTGGAAAAATAATAATTTGGGGGGGTACCGGACAATCAAAACTTTCTCGGCCAATCATTGAATTTTACCAATCAGAAGTAATAGCTGTTTTCGATGATACCCCGAATTTAATTTCACCATTTTTGGATATTCCAATTTATAATGGGTGGGGGCAATTTATTAGCTGGCTAAAAAATAAAAGCAAAAATGAAATTGGATTTTGTATTGCCATTGGGAATCCTCATGCTAGGATAAGGATTGATTTGTATGAAAAACTAATGGGAATTGGTTTGGTTCCGGTTACATTAATCCATCCTTCAGCAGTAGTTGCTGAAAGCGCTACTATTGGATCTGGTTCTCAGATAATGGCAAATGCGGTAGTACAACCTGATGCTGAAATAGGGAAACAATGTATTATTAACTCCAATTGCTACGTTGACCATGAAGTAACTTTGAAAGATGGGGTAGAACTTGTAGCAGGGGCGCAGGTAATGGGGCTTTCCTGTATTGGTGAATATTCTACAATTGGTGCAAAGTCGGTAATTTTATCCAGACTTACTATTGGAGGGGATGTGGAAATTGGAGCAGGATGTATTGTAGATAAAAATATAAATAATAATTTGAAGCATTTTAATTTAAGTAAGAGGATTCAATAAAATGTAAAACAAAAAATGCTTGCAGGAAAAAGAAATAAATTTGTTTTTTGCGCGGCTTTTAAAATAGGATTTGAAGTTACTGAATTCTTAATTAAGAAAGGGCATAGGATTGAATTTATTGTAACCAGTGATAAGGATGATTCGGAATTTGAAAAAAAAATTTGGAAATTGTGTGCTCAAAATAAAATAGAATGTTTAAGAAAAAGGGATGTAAACTCAAAAGAAATTATTAAAATGTTTTCCGAAAAAAAAATTGATTTGGTTTTCCTTGCTTGGTGGCCTACAATTATTATTAAGGAGGCCATTGAATCAGTGAAAATTGGGTGGCTAAACATGCATCCCAGCCTTCTACCCTTTAATCGAGGCAAACATCCTTATTATTGGTCCATAATTGAAGGAACTCCTTTTGGAGTTACAATCCATTTTATTGATAAATTCATTGATTCAGGAAGAATAGCTTTTCAAAAAGAAATTTTTGTTGATGTTACAGATACTGGAGAATCTCTGTATAAGAAAAGTTTAAAAGAAATTATGAATCTTTTCAAGGATAACGTTAATAACATATTTAATATTAATATTCCGACTATCCAACAGGATTGGAAAAAGGCCACCTTTCATTTGGCCAAAGAATTGGATTCGCACTCAATGATTCGGTTGGAAGAGAATTATAAGGCCAAAGATTTGATAAACATTTTAAGAGGTAGAAGTTTTACAAATGGGGACTCCGCTTTTTTTTATTTAAACAACCATAAATACCTTATTAAGGTTAAAATAGAGAAATCAAAAAATAAATAATTTATGAAGCCAATAGTAATGGCCGGTCCATGGATCACCGAACTTGAAATTAAAACCGTTGAGGATGCAATGCGTAACGGTTGGTACGAAAATTCTTATGGGTATGTGGAAAAATTTCAGGTAGAATTTGCAAAATATCATAATAGAAAATTTGCAGTAATGACACCGAATTGCACCACGGCCATTCATTTATTATTGACTGCTTTGGGCATAAAGGAAGGGGATGAAGTAATCGTTCCTGAATGTACCTGGATTGCATCGGCAGCACCAATTACTTACTTAAAAGCCACCCCTGTTTTTTGTGATATTGACCCGGTTCATTGGTGCCTTGATCCATCCTCCGTTGAAAAAAACATTTCTCCAAAAACTAAAGCCATCATTGTAGTTGATTTATACGGAAATATGCCTGATATGAATGCCATTGTTTCAATTTCAGAAAAATACAATATTCCTTTAATTGAAGATGCAGCTGAAGCACTAGGCTCAACATACTATAATGTAAAAGCCGGAAAATTTGGAGTTGGATCCGTTTTTAGTTTTCACCGTACAAAAACATTAACAACCGGAGAGGGGGGTATGTTATTGCTCGATGATGAAAATTTATACAAGCGCTGCATGATTTTGAGAGACCACGGAAGAGACGGGGCCCTACCCCTTCACATGCGCGACCCAAAACAAAAAGAATATTTTTCGAATGAAGTTACCTATAAATACATGCCTTTTAACGTTCAGGCGGCTATGGGATATGCCCAATTTCAGCGAGTAGGAGAACTTATTGCGAAAAAGCATTGGATTTATGAAGAGTATAAAAAAAGGTTGAATGAGGTGGACGATATTTTATTAAACCCTGAGCCAGATTTCGTTTTCAATGGTGTTTGGATAACGGCTCTTGTATTTGGGAAAAGTTATAATTTGACAAAGCAAATTGCCATTCAAAAATTGTCCAAGCTAAACCTTCCATCACGTCCATTTTTTTACCCATTATCTTCTTTGCCAGCTTATCCAGGATTGGAGGAGAAAAACAGGAAAAATAATCCTGTGGCTTATGATATTTCTTCAAGAGGAATAAATTTATCCTGCGCAATGAATCTTACAATTGATCAGGTAGATGCCATTTGTGATGGAATTAAAAAAATTTTAAAATAAAAGGTTAAATTCTTTTTGAATTATTATTGGGTTATGAATTTACCATCTTCAATAAAAGGAAAAAATGTTTTAATTACGGGGGGCTTGGGGTTTATTGGAAGTAACCTTACCCACAAATGTCTTGAACTTGGGGCCAAAGTTACTATATATGATTGTTTGGACCCCCGTTCGGGAGGAAATATGAATAATTTAGGGAATATTAAAAGTGATATAATCACAATTCTGAATGACATTAGAAACTTTGAGGGAATTTCATCTGCCATTTTAAATAAAGACATTTTATTTAATTGTGCTGCATACACTTCCCACCCTGGAGCAATGAAAGAGCCCTTGATTGATATCGATGTAAATTGTAAAGGCGTAATAAATGTTCTTGAAGCTGCCCGGAGGTTTAATCCGGAAATTAAAATTGTTCATGTTGGCACAAGTACTCAAATTGGAAAGATGCAATTCGATTTTGTGGATGAAAAACATCCCGAATTTCCACTTGACTTGTATTCAGCAAATAAAAGCGTCTCCGAAAAATATGTTTTAATTTATGGGTCTGCCTATAAAATGGATACCACTGTTATTCGTTTAGGTAACAATTATGGTCCACGGTCAAACATAAAAAATCCGGATTTTGGTTTTGTGAATTATTTTATTGGACTTGCTTTGCAAAATAAAGAAATAACCATTTTTGGGAATGGAAATCAGTTTCGTAATTTCAGTTATGTTGACGATAGCATTCTTGCTTTGATAGAGGCAGCCCAAAACGAACATGCCAATGGAAAAGTTTTTTTCGCGGTGGCAAATGAACAAACCACCGTTGCGGAAATTGGAGAACAAATAGTAAAAAACATTGGCGGAAAATTAAAATTCGTTCCCTGGCCCAAAGAAAGAAAAGTAATTGAGATAGGGGATGCAGTAATTAGCAACGAAAAAATTAAAAAAGTTTTAAATTGGGAACCTAAAACCGGCCTGGAGGAAGGCCTGTTGAAAACTAAAATTTATTTTTCTGACAAAAAAAAATATTATTTAGATTAATATTATGAAAATAATTGTTACTGGGGCTTTAGGGCATATTGGATCGAAATTAATACGTGATCTTTCATTTCATTTTAAAGGAGTTCAAATTGTTTTAGTGGATAATTTAGCAACTCAACGGTATTGTTCCCTTTTTAATTTGCCTTCTGAAGGAAATTTTAAATTTATCCAGGGCGATATTTTGAAAATAAATTTTGACGAAGTGCTTGAAACGGGCGATGTAGTTATTCATTTGGCAGCATTAACTGATGCTGAAACAAGCTTTGGCCGGGCGAAAGAGGTGGAGGAAACAAATTTTCATGGAACCGAAAAAGTGGGTTTGGCTTGTTTGAAAAATAATTGTAAATTAATTTATCTCTCCACTACAAGTGTGTATGGTTCGCAATCGAGTTTAGTGGATGAGACATGCCCGATTGCAGAATTAAAACCACAAAGCCCCTATGCAGATGCAAAACTTAAAGGAGAAAATTTCTTGAGGGGGTTACCTTACCACGATTATTTTAAGTTTGTAATTTTTCGCTTTGGTACCATTTGTGGCGTTTCCCCGGGAATGAGGTTTCATACCGCCATTAATAAATTTTCATGGCAGGCTGTTTATAAACAACCTATTACCGTTTGGAAAACCGCATTGAACCAGCTTCGTCCTTATTTAACACTTGATGATGGTATAGGCTCAATAATTCATATAATAAAAAAAGATATGTTCCATAACGACCTTTTTAATGTTGTCAGTAAAAACTGCTCGGTAGGGGATATCATTGAGATAATAAAAAAATTTCAAAAAGATGTATGTATCAGCTTTGTTGACTCTGCCATTATGAACCAGCTGAGCTACGAAGTATCAAGTGATAAAATTAAAAAAACAGGACTTATTTTAAATGGCAGCCTAAGTAAATGCATAGAAGAAACCATTTTTCAATTACATAAATCAAATTGTTAACAAAAAGGGAATATGAAAAAGAAAAAATTGTATTCAAGGGAAGAATTCAGGGACCATTTGAAATTTTCAGCAGAAAAAATGCACAATAACAAACCACTTCAAAAAAAAGCGATGGAGGTATTGGTTGAAGCCGATAAGAACAATTGGATTCATCAGGTCGAGTGGTTTGGGGAACCCATTCTGAATTTAACAAATGATATGTTTGCTATACAGGAAATAATATTTAAAACTAAGCCAGATTATGTGGTTGAAACCGGTATTGCCTGGGGCGGTTCCTTGTTGTTTTATGCTTCATTGCTTAAATTATTGGGCGGAAAAAAAGTGATTGGTGTTGATATTTTTATTCCTCCTGATTTAGTTAAAAGAATTCGTAAACATAAAGTTTCTGAAAACATAGAACTTATTAAAGGCGGATCTACAGATGAAAACACAATTAACAAAATAAAAAATCTTACTAAAGGATCTAAAAAAGTTCTGGTAATTCTCGACTCGGATCATACCCACCAACATGTTTTAAGAGAACTGGAAGCATATTCGAATTTTGTTGGTAAAAATCAATATTTAATTTGTTGTGATACCATAGTTGAAATTATGCCTGAGCAAAAACATAGACCCAGAGCCTGGGGAAAAGGAAATAATCCCATGACTGCCCTAAACGAATTTTTGTCAAAAAATAAAAATTTCTCCATAGATTACTCTTTTGATCGGAAATTATTGTTTAGCTGTAATCCCAAAGGGTATCTTCTTTGCAATAAATAATTTCATCTTTTTTTGAGGATATTTTTCCATGAATCTGGTGCCTAAGGTTACAATAGGGATACCATTGTATAATCAATCATCCAACCTTTCCGCTGCATTAGAATCTGTTTTAAAGCAAACTTGCCGGGATTTTACAGTCATTATTTCTGATGACTGTTCAACCGACAACTCCTACGAAATAGCGGTTCAATTTGCAAATCGAGATAAAAGAATTCAAGTTATTAAGGGAGAGAAAAACAAAGGACCGATACTTAACTGGTACGAATTGTCAAAAATGGCCGGCACTCCATATTTTATGTGGTTTACGGCAGATGATTTACTGCATCCTTCCTACTTGGAAAAAGCTATTGAATTTCATGAGAAAAATTTTAATGCTGTTTTAGTTTACCCTTTGACTTTATTTATGGATGCCAATAGTATTGTTTCAAATGTTCATGCAGACAGTGATCTGAATACCATTGGCCTTGAGTTAGAAGAAAGATTATTGAAAATAGCCAATGATACCACATGGTGTTCAGCAGTTTACGGTGTTTTTAAATCCAAATATTTACCGTATATTCCAATTCAGGAAAGGGTAATTGGGCATGATCAACTTTGGCTATTTGTTTCTGCCATCCTTGGGCATATCATTGAAATTCCTGAAGTTCTTCTGTTCAGAAGGGAAGTTAGAGTTGAAACCGATGAACAAAGGTTGAGCCGATATGTTCGGTGGGGAATTTATTTACCTACCCAATATTCTCCTTTTGCAAGATTTGCAATTAAGCATTTTTTTGCCGTATTAAAAGTAAAAAAACTTTCATTCATAACTAAAGTGAAACTTATAAAAAAACTTACATATATTTTTCAAAAGCGATATAAATTAAAAAAGAAAGACATATTTTTTCAGTTCTTTCATGATAGAATTCTTCATTTTATTATTTGATGTTCCGATCTTGTTTCAAAAAGATTTAAAAAGAAACCTAACGTTTGATCACTGGTTCAATTAAAGAAAAATTCTGGAATATTTTTACTTCAAAAGAAGAATATATTTCAGATTTGTCTGATCAATATGGTCGCTTTAATTATTCTTTTTCAAAAAACAGGGAGGTTTTTTCGCCAGTTGTTTCTGAATTTATTTTTAAAAATGGTTTCCGTCCTCAATATCCCGGAAATGCCGATTTTGCAGTAGTTTTTTCTCATGACGTTGATTTAATATTTCGGAATAAAAAAATTTTCCCTGGCAGATTCCAACGAATTGCTTTAATGTTAAAAGGCCAACAGAAACAACCTTTTGAAAGGATTATCCCTAAAGAATGGGATTTAAATAATATGATTGAAATGGAAATGAAAAATAAATTTATTTCCACTTTTTTTTTTATGGCATTAGCCGAAGGGGATCAAGATTATAATTATGAAGTAAACGAGGTAGGTAATACCATTCAAAATTTGTTAAATTCAGGGTGTGAAATTGGATTGCATGGAGGCCACAAGGCCTACAATAATATTGAAAATAATCTTTTAGAAAAACGGAGATTAAATTTAGTTTTACCTACCGAGGTTAAAGGGTATCGGAATCATTATTTGCGTTTTGACATTCAAAAAACTTTTAGCATACTTTTAAAAAATGGGTTTGATTATGATTCTACTTTTGGTTATGCAGATTGCGTTGGTTTCAGAAATGGGATGTGTTACCCATTCCAACCCTTTGACCTAAATAGAAATGAATTTATTGACATTATTGAAGTTCCTTTGGTTGTAATGGATGTTTCTATGTTTTATTACATGTCACTTTCTTCTTTTCAGGCATTCCAAATTTGCCAAAGACTTACCGAGGAAGTGAAAAAGGTTAATGGGGTTCTTACCGTTTTATTGCACAATAGCAACTTTGATAATAAGATGCTCGACTTTTATAATAAATTTGTTGATTATATCAAATGCGAGAATGCCTGGTTTACTACCACCGGAAATCTGGTAGATTGGTGGAAGGGGAAGGAATATCATCTGCAAATAAATGATATTGTTTTGCAGTTAAAATGATATGGAAGCCCTTGTAAGTTTTATTATTGCAGCCTACAATGAGGAAAAATTTATTGTTGAATGCGTTGAAAGTTGTTTATTGCAAACCTACCCCTCTGTTGAGGTTGTTATTACGGATGACGGGTCAACAGACGAAACAGTTTCTATAATTAGAAAAAAGTATTTAAAAGAAAAGCGTGTTAAATTAATTTCGCCCTCGAAAAAAATCGGCAAAGCAGCTGCATTTAATTCTTCTTTTGCCGCAGCCAAGGGTGAATTTATCGCACTAATGGGGGCTGATGATATTAATTACCCCGAACGCATTGCCACCCAAATAACTTTTCTTAATAGTTTTGACCTTGTTTTTTGCGATTTAGAAAGAGTTGATTCCTTAAATAAAAGTACCATTAAAAAATATATGTTCGGTTCGGGTACAATGAAAATAAAAGAAATTAACTTTGATTCAATGATTTATAGTCCAATTGGAAACGGAAGTATTTTAATGAATAGAAAAGTTGCTGAAAAAGTTTTTCCTTTGCCCACCGACTTGCTGCATGAAGATTATTGGATTCCTTTGTTGTCTTCTTTTTTTGGAAAAATTTCATATTTTGACAAACCTTTATATAAATACCGAATCCATGAAAATAACACTTCCGGAATTTTCAATAATCAAAATAAAATAAAAAATATTGTTATTTCGGCTAATAGAGATTACATTTACTACAAAAATGTTCTTCAATTTTTTAATGAACAAAATCTTTTCCCGTTTAAGTTTTTTATAGAAAGCAAAATTTTCTTTTTAAAACCTTTTTCCCAAAATTTTATGGGAGATTCTTTTACTTTAGGTGCCATTAAGGAACATTTAGAATCTCTTAAATTTGAAATAACCAATAAAAAAATTTTGTTTAATCATTTGATAAAGCAAGTTTATTTGTTTGTTTTATTCAGGAAATGGAATTTTGCCAAAGAAATACTCCGTAAAGTTGAAATTTTTAAGGACAGAAATTGGATCGAGCTCAGGGTATGTGTTTTTTTTAAAATAGGTAATCCGGAAATTTTGAAACATTCATTTTTTTTACGAAAAGGCATTTCATTAATTTGCAAACTCGCGTTAAGTAAATATGGAACAAATTAAATACAATAATCAGCTTCTTGCTATCATCATTTCTAACAAATTTGATGAAAAAGGAATTCATTTCTTTACTCCCAGCGACCTTTCTCAGCAATTGGCTTTTATGAGACATCCTGCGGGAAAAATTATTGAGCCCCACGTTCATAATCCGGTTTCGAGGGAGGTTCAATATACTCAAGAAGTGCTTTTTATAAAAAGAGGGAGATTGCAAGTAGATTTCTATAACGATAATCAGCAATATTTGGAAAGTAGAATTTTGGAAAAAGGGGATGTAATTTTATTGGCTACTGGAGGACATGGATTTTTGGTTTTGGATGAAGTGGAAATGTTTGAAGTAAAACAAGGGCCTTATTGTGGTGAAAAGGATAAAACCCGGTTTTCACCTGCTCCAGTG
>JAHEZO010000081.1 GCA_023250995.1 Flavobacteriales bacterium
GGAAAAATTGTTTTTTTCAACCGCCCCATGGACCCGACTCAAATAAGCACTTTTGATGCATACAGCGGAGCGGTTGATCAGAGGGGTAGCGGGGCTGCAGAAGCGGCAAAATATGGAGCTGTTGCCGCCATTGTAAGATCCATGTCGCTGCGCTTGGATGATTATCCACATACCGGGGCCATGCATTATAATGATTCTTTTCCTAAAATTCCTTCTGCAGCGATAAGCACCAACGATGCCGAACTTTTATCCGGAATGCTAAAGGAAAAAAAATCATTAAAAATTTTTCTTAAAATGAACTGTCAAACCCTTGAGGAGGTAAATTCTTTTAATGTTATTGGTGAAATAAAAGGGAATGAATTTCCTGATGAAATTATTGCTGTTGGCGGCCATCTGGATTCCTGGGATCCCGGTGAAGGTGCCCATGATGATGGTGCAGGGTGCATTCAATCGGTTGAGGTTTTGCGTCTTTTTAAATCCATGGGGATAAAACCGAAAAGGACCCTCCGTGCTGTTATGTTTATGAATGAGGAAAACGGACTACGGGGGGCAAAAAAATATGCTGATAATGCTAAGGCCAAAGGGGAAAATCACCTTGCTGCCATTGAAAGTGATGCCGGAGGATTCAGCCCCAGAGGTTTTGGAATTGATGCTTCTCCCGAAAAAACAAAAATTGTTTTGTCATGGAAATCTTTATTTGAGCAATTTGGTTTGCCGGAGGTGGAACCAGGGCATTCCGGAGCGGATATTTCTCAACTTAAAAATGGTTCAACAGCCTTGTTTGGGTTGTCACCGGATTCACAACGGTATTTTGATTTCCACCATGCCTCCACGGATGTGTTTGAAGGAGTAAATAAAAGGGAACTGGAGTTAGGAAGCGCAGCAATGGCCTCCCTTATTTATTTAATAGATAAGTACGGACTCTAAAGGGTGTATGCCAGGCTGACAAAGAAAATTTTGATTTAAAATTTTTCATTGCGGCAAAGGCAAAAAGGCAAAAAAAAACAGGGCATACGCATGAAAAAAATTTATTTCACCTCTTCGAGGTTTGTGTAACCTCTTCTAACTCTGTTACTATAATAATGACATCCCTTCGGGATTATAAAGTTACAAAAAACTCCGAAGGAGTGTAATTCTTATATAAATTGCCATAATCAATTGAAAATTAACTCCGAAGGAGTGGCATATTATCCGCTGATATTTTTCATGCGTTTGCCCTGCACAAAAAAATTAAAACAAAGGAATTCCTTCGTGTTGAAAGCAAAAAATAATAATTTATTCCGTTTTCAGAATATACCGGTGAGAAATTCTAATTGGTATCCCTTGTACCTTCCGTTTTAATATACCCCGAAGAATTATTATCAATGATTGAAAAAATATCGAACCTTGAAAGGTCTATCTCAAAAATATCAATTTCCCCTATTCCATTAAGTTTAAAGGCCGATATATATGCTTTTTTGCCATTTGAAGTAAGCGAAAAATTTATTTCATCATTAACTGTATTGATTGGGAAACCAAGGTTTACCGGCTTACCCCAAACAGAATCTTTCTCATTAAATTTACACCCAAATAAATCGTACCCTCCAAGAGTGCTGTGACCATCCGATGAAAAAAATAAATATTTCCCCCCCGGATGAACAAAAACCATTCGTTCATCGGAGTTTGTATTTATGGTGCCACCAATGTTAACCGCAGGACCCCATTCTGTTTTTGTAATTTTTTGGGAAACATAAATATCGGCCAGTCCCATGCCGCCTTTTCGCTCACTGATAAAGTACAAAGATTTTCCATCTGCGGTAATGGAGGCGGAACTTTCAAAATAAGAAGTATTAATATTTTTTCCAAGCTCTTTTGCCGTGCCCCATTTTCCCGATGAACTGAGGCGGGAAACAAAAATTTCACCGCTACCGCCTTCTCCTGAATTTTTATACACATAAATTTCACTCCCGTCAGGGGCAATGCTCAAACAACCGTCATGAACATCGGTGTTAAGCCTGCCCGGAATTTGTTCACCTTTATTCCATCTGTTTTCCGGCTCATTCCAGTTCGCAATGTAAATATCTTCATAATATTTTTTGTCTTCGGGATCTTTGCTCGCCCCGGTGGTCTCAGGCCTGCGCGAGGTGTAGATCAGGGTTTTCCCATCCGATGAAATTGAAGGACCGTGGTCGTCATATTTAGAATTAATTATGTCTCCAAGATTTGTAATAGTAACATCAACGGGTTTTTTCATCATCTCTTTGGCATATTTCACCTGTTCAATCAAAAGATTTACCTCAATGGAAAGGTGAAACTTATTGGAATCAAGAGTTGATTTATATTTTTCATACTGAATCAAAGCATCATCTAACTTTTCAAGGTGGTGAAGAGTTTTTCCCATGGTAAGATAAAACTCTTTGTCTACCTCAGGGTTTATCCGCTGGGCCTTGTCCAGGTAGCCAAATGCTGTTTCATAGTGCATCATGGCCACAAGGCATTCCCCCATTCTGAAATTCAGCAATGCATTATCACCGTTTTTTGGAATAAGCCCTTCGTAAACTTCCAGTGCCGCCTGATAGTCCCGGTTTAAGTAGAGTGTTCGTGCCTTCTGCATTTTATAGGTATCGGAACCCTTTTCAAAAATGCTTTTGGTTGAATCCGGCCGGTGGAAGGAAAAAACCGGAGAGAAAATTAAAAGGGAAGAAAGAAAAAGAAAAAGTGTAATAATTTTCATAAAGGATTATTTTTCAGTTGAAAAAGCAAATATAAAATTTATCTTAAACTTTAAGCCTTACTATTTGAAAAAACTGAGGAAAGAAACAAATCAAGGGCCTGCTTTTTGTTTTTATCAAATTCATAACTGATGTTTTTCAGCAGGTATTCTTCCATGTCAACCCCATTCACAGGTTCAAGAGCAAGTTCTGTAACAAAGTCTTCCTTTTTTTTCATCCCGTAAAGAATGGCCTGATTGAAAAGGTTTTTTTGTTCTTCCGATAACTTTTTCACAGTAATCCAGCAGGCAAAAACAAACGGAAGGCCGGTAAATTTTTGCCATTCTTCGCCCAAATCGTACTGGTATTTATATCTGTTGTTCATTTCAAAGCACCGATCCCCTATTACCAACCCGGCTGTTGTTCCCTTAATGTTCATTTCATAGTCCACTGGAGCTTCAATAAACTCCGGGTTGATGTTCCAGAATTTTTTCGAAAGAAGCTTTAAAAGAAAAACGGATGTTTTGGAATTATAATCGAGGTAAATATTTTTTATTTTGGCAAGTGAAACATCACTGAAGAGCATCACTGATTTTACAGCACCATGGCAACCAATACAGTAATCTGTAAGGATTTCATAGAATGGTAAGTTGGGAAGAATTGCAACCGGTGCAAGAGCTATGTCAGCCTTTCCCGAAACCAGTTTTTCACCGCAAATGGCCGGACTGTCAATTTCAAGGTAATAATTTTTTAATGCTCCTGAACGTTCAATGCCATAAATAAACGGAAAGGTGTTTAAATAAGAAACTGCTGAAATTCTGAGTTTTTCCATTTTTAATAAAACAAAACCAATAAATTTCCTTTTTTTGAATCGGGGTTGCAAAAATAAAATTATTTGTGATGGTTAATAACTTTTTGACAGGTTTCACGCATTAAAACTCTGCGCCTTCTCTTTGTACTCTGCGTTAAAAATTTTAAACCGCAGAGAACGCTGAAATTTTTCGCTGAGAACCGCAGAGAAAATAAGTTTTAATGCGTGAAACCTGAACTTTTTGAAACCAAAGTTTGGATTAATGATTAAGGGTTGATGAAATTTCATTTTATTAAAGTTTGACAAGGTATTTTCAGCCAGACTAGGCGGATTTATCAGCTATTATGATTTACCAATGGCGAATAATAAGAGCAGGAAAAAAGAACCTTAAGGAATAATTTTAAACTCCTTTTAGATTAAATTATTGATACCTATTAGGCCCACCAAAATTATTTTATCCGTCCAACCAATTGTGTAATTTCATTTTCCAATCTTTTTCCCATCTTTGCCCTCCTTAATTGATTTATAACTTTTACCAGGCCATGTCCAATCAATCCTTGCAAACCATTTCACCCATTGATGGCCGTTACAGCCGGCAGACTCAGGAATTGTCCGCCTTTTTTTCAGAATATGCCTTGTTCAGGTACAGAGTTTTCGTTGAAATAGAATATTTCATTGCCCTGTATGAAAATCTTTTACCGCCACTTATTAAATTTCCAAAAGATAAAATTTCCTTTTTAAGAAATTTATCGAAAAATTTTTCTTTGGATGATGCTTTGAAAATTAAAGAAATCGAAAAAATAACAAATCATGATATTAAAGCGGTGGAATATTTTATCAAAGAAAAAATGAACTTCGCAGGTTTGTCTTCCTTTTCTGAATTTGTTCATTTCGGTCTAACCTCACAGGATATTAACAATACAGCCGTTCCCCTTTTAATTAAAGATTCTGTTGAAAAAATAATTCTTCCGCTAATTAATAATACAATTTTAAAACTTGAATCACTCTCTAACGGTTGGAAAAACATCCCCATGCTTGCCCATACCCATGGACAACCAGCTTCTCCAACCCGCCTTGGAAAAGAAATTTCTGTTTTTATTGAGCGGATAGAAAAACAACTTATCCTTTTAAAGCAAATTCCATACTCGGCTAAATTTGGCGGTGCAACAGGAAATTTTAATGCCCACGTGGTGGCCTTTCCAAAAACCGACTGGATTAAATTTGCCGATAAATTTGTTAATAAAAAGCTTGGATTATCACGTTCCAAAACCACCACCCAGATTGAACACTATGATAATCTTGCGGCAATGTGTGATTCTTATAAAAGAATAAATACAATCCTTTTAGACCTTAACCGGGATTTATGGACTTACATTTCTATGGATTATTTCAAACAAAAAATCAATCCGGTTGAGGTAGGATCCTCTGCCATGCCCCATAAGGTTAACCCCATTGATTTTGAAAATTCAGAAGGAAATTTAGGAATTGCCAACGCTTTGTTTGAACACTTCTCCGCGAAGCTTCCGGTTTCCCGCCTGCAGCGCGACCTTACAGATTCCACTGTTTTGAGGAACATCGGGGTACCCTTTGCCCATTCCGTAATTGCAATGAAATCTCTACTGAGGGGTTTAGACCGGATTATTGTAAATGAATTAAAAATTTCAGAAGACCTTGAAAATAACTGGGCGGTGGTAGCCGAGGCCGTTCAAACAATTTTGAGAAGAGAAGGATTCCCAAAACCTTATGAAGCCCTTAAATCTCTTACAAGGGGGAATCAAAAAATTAACAAAAAATCATTGCATGAATTCATTGATTCACTAAAAATTAAGAATGAAATAAAAAAAGAATTAAAAAAAATATCCCCCCATAATTATACCGGCATCTGTTGAAAGAATTCTGGTTTTTCATAGTAAATACTTCCATTGTGAGTATTTGAAAAATGGACCATAAAAATATTCTGCCATACTCCCACCCCTTGTAAACCCAAAAACCCATAAACTTAAAAACGTATAAACCCTTAAACTCATAAACCTTTAAACTCCTAATCCCATAAACCCGTAAACCCGTAAACCCGTAAACCCATAAACTTTTAAACTCATAAACTTATAAACTCATAAACTTATAAACCAATAAACATATTTACCCCAATCTAAAAAACAAATAATAAAACAATCTCCCTCCCTTTCAACACCATCGCGTTGAAAACTTCTTTCCGCCCCAATTCTCCCTCCTTTTATCCTGTATATTTTTACTCGCTTTTTATTGTTCAATTAACTTTTTCTTTTTAATGCTCCTCCGGATTTTCATTGCAATTATTATTTTTCTCACCGTTTCAATCTGTGCCGTTGCTCAAAAAACAATGGTTTATTCTCATCCGATGAATGAATACCGGCAAGCGATGGAATTTTTTCAGCATCAGAAATACGGTCCGGCTCAAAAACAATTTAAAAAAACCATTCAAAAATTAAATAACGAAAATTCAGAAGCAAGCATTAACTCTGAATATTATGTGGCCCTTTGTGCAGTAGAACTTTTTAATAAAGATGCCGAATACTTATTCCGGAAATTCATTCAAAATCATCCTGAAAGTCCAAAAGTGAAGCTTGCCGGATTTCACCTTGGCAAGTATAATTTCAGAAAAAAAAACTGGGATAAAACGGTGGAATGGTTGTCAAAAGTGGATATTTATGATTTGTCAAATGAGGAGCTTTCGGAATATTATTTTAAACTAGGGTACAGCTTTTTCATGACGGATAGTTTTGAAGGTGCGGCCAAATCATTTTTTGAAATCAAAGATGTAGATACAAAATATTCCGCACCCGCAAATTATTATTATTCTCATATTGCATATCAAAAAGGCAATTACGAAACTGCCCTTGGAGGATTTAAACGCCTCGAAAATCATGAAAAATTCAAAAGCGTAATCCCTTATTATATTGCCCAAATTTTTTATAAACAGGGAAAATACGATGAGGTGATATCATATGCACCCGCCCTGCTTGATTCCGCCAGCACAAAAAGAGCCCCGGAAATAGCCCGGTTAATCGGAGAATCTTTTTACAGAACCGGAAGGTTTAAAGAATCTGTTCCATTTCTCGAAAAATACAAACAAGGGGTAGGAGCCGGAGCACTTAACCGTGAAGATAAATACCAGCTTGCCTTTGCTTATTTTAAAAGCGGAAATCCTGATAAAGCAATTGAACTTTTTAAACCCCTTGCCGGGCCAAACGACTCCATTGCTCAAATTTGTTTGTACCATTTGGGTGAGGCCTACCTTCAAAAAAATGAAAAGAAAAATGCATTAAATGTTTTTAAAAGTGCTTCTCAGCTTGCGTTTGACAAAGAACTTCAGGAAAATGCTCTTTTCAGCTTCGCCAAACTGGCTTATGAAACATCTTTTGATCCTCATTTTAATGCTATTGATGCTTTTTGGAACTATTATGATAAGTTCCCTAATTCCCAAAAAAAGGATGAAGTCCTTTCCTACCTCGTAAACTTATATCTAACCACCAAAAATTACAAAGCCGCCATGATTTCGCTTGAGGCGATAAAACAGCCTGACGAGGCATTGAAAGGAGTTTATCAGTTTGTTGCATTCAATCTTGGGGTTGATAATTTCATAAACGGTTTTTATCAGCAAGGAATAAGCAATTTTCAAAAGTCTCAAAAATACCCGGTAGACAAAAATCTGAATGCAATGAGTTATTATTGGATTGGGGAAGCTAATTTCCGGCTAAAAAATTATGACAATTCAATTGCCGGATACAAAGATTTTATTTATCAGCCCAGGGCCATTTTGCAAAAAGAATTTAATACTTCCAATTATAATATTGCCTATGCCTATTTTAAAAAAAAGGATTACACTTCTTCCATTGAATGGTTCCGGAAATTTGTCTCCGAAAAAAGCGAAACCGATAGTTTGAAAATTATTGATTCCTATGTGCGGATTGCGGATGGGTACTACATAGGCCAGAAATACGCGGATGCAATTGAATATTATTCCCGGGCTATGGAAACAACTCCTCCCGAAAATTCTAAATGGGGCGATATGGATTATGCCTTGTACCAAAAAGCGGTGGCTATGGGAATTTTAAAAAAGTATGACGAAAAAATCAAGCTCCTCGAAAATCTCCTTGCCCAATTCGGTGATTCCAAGTATGCCGTTGATGCAACATTTCAGCTTGCAAAATCTTCAATGACCAGAAATGAATCAGAAAAAGCATTGGTCTATTTCAACAGCATAATAAATAATTTTCCAAACAGCAGCTATGTAAAAAAATCAATGCTCAATATTGCCCAGATTTACTTTAATAACAATGAACTCGAAAAGTCACTTGAAGTATTTAAAAATTTTATCAGCAACTATTCAAATTTTGACGATTCAAAAACCGCTCTCGAGCAAATAAGAAATATTTATACCCGCCTTAATAAAGTGGATGAATACGAAACCTATGCAAAGGGACTCGGGTTTATTGATATCACCCAGGCCTCCCTCGACAGCGCTACTTTCGAAGCATCTTTCAACCTTTATTCGGATGGAAATTGTGAAAAATCTTCGGAGGGGTTTTCTAAATACATGGAAAAATTTAAGGAAGGAATTTTTTACCTTCCTGCAGCTTTTTATAAGGCAGAATGCGATTTTAATTCTAAAAATTTTACGGATGCCCTTACCGGGTACAATTTAGTCATTGGGAAACCGATAAATAAATTTACCGAAACTTCTCTTCTTAAAGCTTCGGGAATTAATTACAGCATGAAAAACTTTGAACAAAGTCTGAATAATTATATTATGCTCGAAAAAATGTCTGAATACAAAAGCAACATTCTTGAATCGAGAATTGGGCAAATGCGTTGTTTCTATTCTTTACACAATTATGACGCTGCAACCGATTATGCAAACAAGGTTCTTTTATCTGATAAAGTTGAAAATAAAATTTTAGCCGAAGCGCATTTTATCGGAGGAAAATCTGCAATGGAACTTGGCAATTTTGAAACCGCCCTTAGCGAATTGGACACTTGTGCAAGGATAACTGAAAATGAACTGGGAGCTGAAGCCAAATTTACCAAGGCCTATATATTGTTTGTTATGCAGGATTACAAGAATTCGGAAAAGGAAATTTTCGAGTTGGTTAACAGGATCCCCTCCAGCGATGACTGGATAGCAAAATCACTCCTTCTTCTGGCTGATATTTATGTTGCCAATTATGATAGCTTTCAGGCAAAGCAAACTTTACAAAGCATCATTGAAAATTATGAAGGGGATGAGGTGCTTTCTTCAGCCCGGCAAAAACTAGAGGCTATCACCAAAGCGGAAAAGACAGTAAAAGAAAATGAAGTATTAAAACCACTTGAAAAAATTGAGGTTGAATTTGAAAAAAAGAATGAAAACGAAACTCCTTCTCCGGATATGGAGGAAGAAAAAGGTTCGGATTTATAAGGATATTAACTTGGTTAATTTTCTTGATTTTTTTAATCCCCCTTATTAAAGGGCTGATATGATGAAAATGAATCTTAAATTAAAAATTCTTCCATTTCCACTCTGTATTTGGGCGGTTAATTTAATGGCACAATCAACTGATACTCTCAAAACCGAGGATATCGAGATAATTAATGTTTATGAACCCGTTATTTCTGATGCCTTTAAAACGCTGGAAACTCCAAAAATCGTTGACACAATTCCTCCTCCAATTATTGTAAAATACGATTTGTTAAACCGCCAGTTTAAAACAGATTTTCCGATTGATACCATTAAAGCAGCCACAATGAAAGCTGAATCATTGGCAAAACTTTATAAATTTCACATTAAATTGGGTGCCGGCAATCATTTTGCAACACTGGGAGATGCAAGTTTTCATAATTTGAGGTCACGCGATCAATCCTATGGCGGAAGGATTGCTCATTATGGTGTCTATAACCCTTCCATTAATAACTCCTTTAGCCAGTTTAGTGAAAACAATTTGAACCTTTACGGCAAAAAGTTTTTGACTGACCATACCCTGAGTTGTGAAGTGGAACACAACAGGGATATAATTCATTTTTTCGGATTCAACTCCGATTCCTTCCCCTCACTTACTAAAAATGATATTCGGCAGCGTTTTGCCAAAACAGGGCTGAAATTCGGTTTAATGAGCTTTTTTAAAGATTCTTCGGATATTAATTATGATCTGGGCTTAAATTATTATAATTTGTTCGATAGCTATAAAGCAAAGGAGAATAATATTTTTATTTCAGCAGATTTTAATAAATTTTATAACCGTGAGAATTTGATTTTGTCTTCCTCTTTTGATTTTAATTCTTACCAAAACATGTTTGATTCAACCAGCGGATCGAATGGAATCCTGAAAATTCAACCCGGAATTTTATCTAAGGGAAATCGATGGCAACTAAATCTCGGACTTGGAATTTTTGCAGATGCCGATAATACAGCAAACTTTTTCTTTAAGCCGGTTGCTGAATTCAGGTATAATATGGTTTCTAATCTCATGGTACCCTATGCCGGAATTTCAGGAGGAATCACAAGGAACAATTTTAGGTCATTCACTGATGAAAATCCATTTCTTGTTTCCGAAGTTTTGTTAAAAAACAGCAATAAATCTCAGGTATATGCAGGGATTCGAGGGGCTGAAAGTTCCGAAATTTCATTTAACATTTTTGCAGATATTTCACAAATAAAAAACATGCCCCTCTTTCAATTTGATTCCTCTTCCCCTCAAAAAAATAAATTCCTTGTAATTTATGATGATGTAAATGTAACAGGGCTTCATCTTGACATTGGTTATGAAAAAAACGAAAAAATTAAATTTCTTTTTTCGGGTGAGTATTTAAATTATCAAACTTATTATGAAGACAGGGCCTGGTACAAACCCCGCTTAAAAGGAAATATTTCGGTGAACTACAACCTTAAGGAGAAAATTATTGTTACTGCCGAACTTTTTGGAATTTCAGAACAATTCGCAAAAACGAACGATTCCCTTGATATCGCCTCAGGATCAACCGGGGTTTATTATCGGAAATTGAAAGGAATTGCAGATATTAATCTTGGGGCAGAATACAGATATAATTCCCGATTGTCCGCTTTTATTCATTTAAACAACCTTGGTTCTGTGCGCTATTACCGCTGGCTGAATTATCCCACCATGCGGCTTAATATTTTGGGTGGAGTTTCCTACTCGTTTTAATTCCTTCCGGCCCAATTTATCTTGCCATTTTTTTTAAGAGAAAGTTTTCCACAATAATTACCAAAATATGTTAATAAAATCTCGCATTTTATTGGTACTTCCTTGTCTATGGTTACATATGAAAATGTATCTTTGTACGGCTTAAAAAAAAGCAAATTATTTTTTTTCTGATAAGCAATTATTTTTAACTAAAAAATTATGGAAACTGAAACAATGGAGAAAACAACAAAAAGCGATTACAGGGCAGACAGCATTCAGGTGCTCGAAGGTTTGGAAGCAGTAAGGAAACGTCCGGCAATGTATATTGGAGATACGGGTCATAGAGGTTTACACCATCTTGTTTATGAGGTAGTTGACAACTCTATTGATGAAGCCCTTGCCGGCCACTGCAAAAATATTCTGGTGGTAATAAACGAAGATAATTCCATTTCTGTGATGGATGATGGTCGGGGGATTCCGGTTGATTTTCATGAAAAAGAACAAAAATCTGCCCTTGAGGTGGTAATGACGGTGCTGCATGCGGGCGGAAAGTTTGACAAAGATTCTTATAAAGTTTCAGGAGGATTACACGGAGTTGGTGTTTCTTGCGTAAATGCCTTGTCCGATTACCTTAAAGTTTCTGTATACCGTGATGGAAAAATTCATCAGCAGGAGTATGCCAAAGGGAAACCGCTCTATGATGTTAAAGAAGTGGGTGATACCACCGAAAGGGGTACCGAAATTACCTTTCTTCCTGATAAAACCATTTTTACTGTTCATGAATATTCTTACGAAACTCTTGCTTCACGCTTGCGTGAACTGGCTTTCCTGAATAAAGGGGTACGCCTTTTACTCACCGACAAACGCGAAAAAGATGAAAAAGGAGCGTTCATTACAGATACATATTATTCAGAAAGGGGATTGAAAGAGTTTATTGAATTTCTTGACGCCACAAGGGAAAAACTTATTTCAGAGCCCATTTACATGGAAGGTGAAAAAGCAGGGATTCCTGTTGAGGTGGCAATGCAGTATAACACATCCTTTAACGAAAATATCCATTCTTATGTAAATAATATTAATACCCACGAGGGCGGCACTCACCTTGCCGGCTTTAGACGAGGATTAACCCGAACCCTTAAAAACTATGCTGAAAAATCAGGGATGCTTGAAAAACTCAAAATCGAAATCAGCGGGGATGATTTTCGTGAAGGATTAACCGCGGTAGTTTCGGTAAAGGTGATGGAACCCCAGTTTGAAGGGCAAACCAAAACCAAACTCGGAAACAATGAAGCCATGGGCTCGGTGGATCAGGCGGTGAGTGAAATGCTTACCAATTATCTTGAGGAACATCCAAGGGAAGCCAAAACAATTGTAAACAAAGTAATACTTGCGGCACAGGCCCGCCATGCCGCCAGAAAAGCCCGTGAATTGGTTCAAAGAAAAGGTGCTTTATCCGGAAATGGTCTCCCCGGTAAACTTGCCGATTGCTCCGAGCGCGACCCGGGTATGTGCGAAATATTCCTTGTGGAAGGGGATTCTGCCGGTGGTACTGCCAAACAAGGTAGAGACCGGGCATTTCAGGCAATTCTTCCGTTAAGGGGAAAAATTCTTAATGTTGAAAAGGCAATGCAACATAAAATTTACGAAAATGAAGAAATACGGAATATTTATACTGCCTTGGGTGTTTCAGTAGGAACCCTTGAAGATGAAAGAGCCCTTAACATTGAAAAACTCAGGTATCACAAGGTAATTATTATGTGCGATGCCGATGTTGACGGAAGCCATATTACTACACTTATTCTCACTTTTTATTTCAGGTATATGAAAGAGCTAATTGAGAAAGGACATATTTATATCGCAACCCCTCCTCTTTACCTTGTAAAAAAAGGAAAAGATTTTCGCTATTGCTGGAATGAAGAACAGAGGGATGCTGCCGTAAAAGAAATGAAAGGAGACGGGAAAGAATCAAGCGTAGGAATTCAACGATACAAAGGTTTGGGAGAAATGAATGCCGAGCAACTTTGGGAAACAACCATGAACCCAAACACCCGAACCCTCCGCCAGGTAACCATTGAAAGTGCCGCTGAAGCAGATCGTATTTTTTCAATGCTTATGGGTGATGATGTTCCACCCAGAAGGGAGTTTATTGAAAAAAATGCCAAGTATGCCAATATTGATGCCTGAGTTAAAAGAAGGATTTTTACAGAAATAATATTTATCTCAGTAATGTAACGTTGCCTATGTGGGTGTGTTTTTTCCCTTCGCGGGTGGCTTCTTCGGTAACAATTTTCCAAATATAAACATCCTGTTTAATTACCTTTTTTCCTCCTACTTCCCTGGCAGTTCCATCCCAAGGATCATTCAGGTTATGTGATTCAAAAATCAAATCCCCCCATCGGTCGAAAATGTAAAGCACAAAACGGTCGGGGTTAATGCCTAAACCTTTGGGTGGAAAAAAATCATTTTTCCCATCCCCGTTAGGGGTAAATGAGTTTGGTATCCACAACTGAAATTCATTGTCAACATATAAGTATAAAGTGGTATCGTCTTTACATCCGTTGAGTGTGGTTACTTCCAGGTTAACCGAATAAACTCCGGTATCGGATGGAAATGTGAATTCGGAATTAATGTTTTGCGATTGACCCAGGATAGTATTATCAATATTATAAAAAGTCCAGTCCCAAAAAACTATCTGACCTTGCGAGGAATTGGTAAAAATTACAAGGGTGTTTACCACGGTTGGGTTTTCGGGGACATAACTAAAATTTGCGATAGGAAGTGGATTAACATTTATTAAGCTTGCAGGGGATACGGAAGTGGAACATCCATCAGCGGTATAAATCGTCAGATCTACAATGTAATTCCCGGCTGTTGGATATGAATATTGAAATGTGGAGCAATTACTGATAAAATTCCCGTCACCCATATCCCAAAGACAGGTTGAAGCATTAGGGGTTAGATTTGAAAAAGTGGTAACATAAGGCTCACATCCAATGGCCGAAGGTGGTGAATATTTAACAGAATCAATTTTATAAAATATTACAAAAACGCTGTCAGTATCATTTTTCAGGCACCCGTCATTGGCAACAACAAAATACATCACTGTATCGGGAAAATTCCCGGGTGGGTATTTTGTTATATTCGATCCAGTTTGGATGGCATTCCACAATCCGTTGTACCAGGTGTAAGTATAACTATATGGTGGCCCTTTTCCTCCCTGAGCAAAAGCATTAAAACTGGCGGAACTTCCCCTGCAAATAGTGTTAGTGTCAGGTGAAACATCCAAGGTAAATGGCTGAAAAAAATTAATGCATGTTGTTTGTGGGGATGAAATGCATCCGTTTAAATCTGTTGCTATAAATGTAAAACAGGTTGGAAAGTTTGGATTTACCACTTGGGAATTCCCCGAAGCCCCATTGTTCCAGGAATAAACGTATGAACCATTTCCCCCGGTTGTATTTAAAACGCTAATAATGGTGCTTGCCCCTGAGCAAATGGTTGTATCTGAAGTAACCGTAACGTTTACCGGTGTGGGCTGGTTTACAAAAACGG
>JAHEZO010000082.1 GCA_023250995.1 Flavobacteriales bacterium
GATTGTAATTATTTTTTGAATTAAAGCCAAAAGTTGAATCATTTATTATCCTGTATCCGATTTCAACTATTTTCTTTTCTCCGTTAATAATTTGGAAAGAGAGCGGGATTTCTTCAACCAGGATTCCCCATTCCGTTTCAATTTCCAGCTGATTTTCTTCATTAATTTTTAATTTTTTTATCCCCTCGCAACTCAAAACAATATTCTCAATTTTCCCTCCGGGTTTTACAACATAATCATATTTTAAATTTTTCCCTGAGCTGTAATATTTTAAATCAATGTTATGATAAATATTTTTATAAAGAAGCAAACGGTAATCGGGAACATTTGTGCGGTATTTGCTCTTATCATTTCCAAGAAAATAATTGGCATGGCTGTATTCTTTTCCCTCACCATTTACAATTAGCCCGGGATTTACACCCACAAAGTGCAAATTCCAGACTAAATATTTTAGAGGTGTATGATTATTTCGGGTTTCAGGATTTCTAAAGTCTTTCGCAAATTCATTTTTTTCCTTGATGCAAAATCCAAAGCTTAACCCGTTTTTTAAAAAATTAATGGATGCATTCCAGGATTGAGAAGAACCTTTAAAGCAAATATTTTCGTTCCACTGCCCTTCATTTTTTCTGAACGAAAGGGGTAAATTTTTTATTTTCTCTTCCGGACCTTCACCTGAATTGTTTTTTTCTTCGTGAATCGTTATATTTTTCCTCTGAACCCTTTGTTTTAAAATTTCTTTTTTTTGAATTAGGGGTGCGGCCCTTAAAATAAAATTACCGGCAAGTAAGCCTTGAAAAAATGACAAAAGGAAAATAACATACAGGGGCTTCATTTTATTTTGAAATGATTTCGGCAGTAACATGAATAACTCTTGATGATGGAACCGCATTGGATTCAATAGAAACTGTTTTCAGCTGCTTTCCTGATTTTCCTTCGGTGTTAAAGGTAACAAAAATTTTTTCCTTTTTCCCGGGAAGTATTTCATTTTTTGGCCAATCGGCCGCGGTACATCCGCAGCCCGAGGTTACATTTTTTATTTTCAGATTTTTTTTGCCGTTGTTTACAAAATTAAAAACATGTGAAAGTTTTTCACCCTCTTCAACTGTTCCGAAATCAAAAATTTCTTCCTCAAAATTCATTTCCGGAAAAAGGCTGTCGGTGTTGGCCTGCGAAACAGAAATAATTTCTATTTTCCTTTCCAAAGCAGCTTTCCGGCTGTAAACTGAATTCCTCTGATCATTCAGATTATCGCTAACAGCGGTATCGGCTTTGTATTCGCCAAAGGGAATTTTTACGATTTCGAGCGCCCCCCCATTGGCGGAATTTTTGTTCAGGTAAGGCAAATAAATTCCATCATTTACTTCGCGGAGATAATTTTCCAGAGATGAAATTCTCCTAAGCGTAAGTGAAACATTATAATCTGTTTTGGCCAGTGGGCTGGCATATCCCTTCACGGTAAGTTCAATCTTTTGTCCTTTCTCTAATTCTGTAATTAATAATTCAGAGAACAATTCCAAATCACTGATTCCCTTTTCGGCATAATCTGAAAAAAAATTTTCAATGTCGGATTTGGCTTTTCCTTTTAATTCCACAGGCAATCCCTTCGAATATTCAGTTGAATAAACTTCTTTCAGATTAAGGTAGTCATCATAAGTTTTTATGTAGTTTAAAGAGGTGGTGCTGTCGCGGCTTTTAGGATTTGGCTCATCATTGTGAAAATAGAGTGTAACGGGTAAATATTTATTAAGCATTTCAAGGGAAGCGAATTTTTTTTCACTTTGAATCAGGGTGTCTTTTTTTGCGAGGTCCGGAAAAAAATATTCATAAATATCGTTGCAACAGGTTTCGCCCTCATTGGAAAAGGACCCTTTTCTGTTAGAAGTAAAAAATCCATGGTTTCCATCGGGGTAAAAGGAAAAATATAAATCATTAAAGCTCGTATTTATTGGAAAGCCCAGGTTTTGCGGGTTGGAGAAACCTTTCGCCTCAGATTTGCTTTTAAAAATATCAAACCCACCTAACCCAAAATACCATTCTGAACTGAAATAAAGAAATTTATTTTTTGAATCATACCATGGTGAAATCTCATTGTCAATGCTGTTAATTTTTGCTAGATTTTTTGGCCTGATGTTGTTTTTTTTGTTTTTCATTTCTGAAATATTAACCGACCAGATATCAAGTTTTCCTTTTCCACCCGGCATATCCGAAACAAAAAACATTATTTCATCCCCTTCAATTTCAGTAATGTGAGGTTGTGTAGAAGTATAATTCTCCATATTAATTCCATTTTCCATTTTTACGGGTTGTTGCCAAATTCCGTTTTTTGATTCACAATAATAAATGGCCGGCTTGTTTTTGTTTACAGGAGCATTGCACCTTGAAAAATAAAACCTCTTTTTATCCTTGCTGAAGGTTCCGTTTCCATTAAAAGAGGAAGTATTATTAATAACAGTATCCAGGGGCTCACCGCCAAACCAATTGGATTCCTTTTTTACAGCAGTGTAAATTTTCATCCTGTAATCTGTGCCTGAATTATTTATGTTTTTTTGCGTGCTATCCGGCCTTACAGAAGAAAAATAAAGAATGGAATCGTTAAATAACTGGGCGTTAAATTCCGAGTTAAATGTATTAAAGCCAGTTCCGGAATTTTTAATGGTTACTGCAATGCTGTCGGCAATTAATTTTTTTGCAAAGGCGCATGATTTCACCTCCTGTTTAGCTTTTTTAGAAAAATAGGAAGATTTGTCGCCTGATATTTTATCGAATTTGTTGAAATTCTCTTTGGCCTCATCGTAATGACCGTTGAATTTTTGCATGGTTGCCAGCCAGAACAAGCAGGATTCTTTTTTCTCCCTGTCATTTTTATCGGGAGAGGACCCAGCCTGAACTCCCCCCGGAGGTTTCTGATATTCCTTATCTAAAACCTTTTGATAATAATATTCAGCCAGTGAATAATTATTCGATTGGCGGAGGGCCTGCGCATATTTGAATAAAAGTCCGGTGGCAGAAGAATCAGGTGTGAGAGCATTTTTAAAGTATTGGGCCGCTCCAAAAAAATCAGCATCGGTGATGGCCTCATCTCCCAGTTTTGTCCATTGTTTTGGGGTTTGACAAAAAACAGGAAAGTCAGAGATGAAAAGGAAGCAGAAAGAAAAAATCCAAAACAGGGAAAAGAAAGATATATTTTTAACCATTACCCAAAAATATTACGAAGAATTTCTTCTCTTCGAATAAATCAATTCATCCAGATACTCACCATTTTTAAATAAGGTTTTTTCAAATTTAGTCTCGAGAATGAAACCGGCCTTTTCGAGTGCTTTTTGAGAACCCATGTTGTTTCCAAAGGGCCTTGCGAAAATCCGGTTGATTTCAAAATTTTTAAAACCGTAATCAACCATTTGGGCAATGGCCCTTGTAATGATTCCCTTTCCCCAAAAAGGTTCGCCAAGCCAGTAACCCAGTTCTGCATTCTTGCAGTGAATGTCGCCTTGAGGATGAATCCCGATTCCTCCGGCAGCTTCCCGGTCAATGTCAATTGCAAAAATCCTCAGGGGTGAATCTTTGGTTGCAAACTCAATAAATTCTTTTCCTTTTTCAGCTGTATATGGGTGCGGAAACTGATTGGTCATATACTTTGAAATTCCCGGATTGTTGGCGTATTTTAACAGCGATGTTAAATCATCGGGAGTCCATTTGCGGAGAATAAAATTCATTTTTTTTAGGATTAGATTCTTACTCCAACCACTGTAATATCATCGGTTTGTTCAAGGTTTCCTTTCCAATTTTCAATGGTTGTTTCCATGGTATTCATTTGTTCCTCTTTTGTATTTTCTGCCATTGAAAGGAGGAGTTTTTCCAATTGTGAATATTTGAATTTTTTTCCTTTTTGTCCCCCAAACTGATCGGCATAGCCATCTGTGCACAAATAAACCATGTCGCCTTTTTTAACCGGAATAATTTTATTTGTAAAAGGTTTGCGGTTGAGATATTCGCCAATGGGTTGTTTGTCGGCTTTAAATTCAAGCAGTTCATTATTCCGAACCAGATACATCGAATTATTAGCACCCGAAAACTCAAGCTGCATTGTTTCCCTATCCAGCGAACAAAGGGCAATATCCATTCCGTCCTTTATTCCCGATTTTCCCTGCTGGCTGAAAAATTCCAACACTCCTTCGTTTAATTTATCCAGCATTTCCGAAGGAATAATTTTATTATACCTTACCAGTGCACGTTGTATGTGAACAAAGGCAACGATGCTTACAAAAGCCCCTGGAACCCCATGCCCGGTACAATCAATGGCCGCAAAAAATATTTTTTTATCGTTTTTGCTCACCCAATAAAAATCCCCAGAAACTATATCCTTGGGTTTGAAAAGAACAAAATAATCCTGCAGGGTTTCATCCATTATATTTTTGGATGGAAGAAATGAGTCCTGAATCCTCTTGGCGTATCTTATGCTGTCGGTTATATTTTTGTTTTTTTCTTCAATGAGTTCATTTTTTAAACTAATTTCTTTTTCCATTTTCAGCCGCTCGGTAATATCCCTTACATAAATAAGCACGGAGGGCCGGCCGGCATAAGGAATCACTTTGGCACTACACTCGGCCGATAAAAGAACGCCATCCGCTTTTATGAATGGAATGTCCTGGTAAACCATTCCTCCTTTTTCCCAAACATCTGCAATCACTTCAGAACTTCGGTGCAGCATGTTTTTAGGATGAAGGTCGAAGAGAGAAAGCAACGTGAGCTGGGAATGTGAATACCCCAGCATTGTGGCAAGAGCCGGGTTTGTATTGTGAATTCGGCCGTCAGCAATATCAATTACCAGCATGCCATCGTTGGCTTCATTGCTGATGGATTCGAAATTTGCCTTTTCAATCCGGAGTGAATTGATGTTTTTCCGCTGCCAAAAAAAAACTATACCTAAGAGAAGGACGCTTAAAATTAAAAAAATGAAGGAGGATATAATTAACGTTTCTTGCATGAATAATTAGGGAACAGACAAAAATAAAAAATTAAAACACTCAATTCAATGAATCGAGGATGGAGAAAATGGCGGATGGATTGAGAAATTCTCCTATTTTTTCTGGACTGGAGGCATACCTCACAATTCCGGTTTTGTCAATAAGAAATGAAGCAGGAAGCGGAACTCCCGGTTTGTATTTTTCGCCCACCACCGAACTGGGGAGTTGCACACTGTATTTCATTGCCGTGGTTTGGCCTTCATCCGATAACACCTTAAATTCAATGCCCAGCTTGCGGGCCATTTCCCTGTTTACTCCAATGGGGTCGGGGCCAATGGCAAGAAGAACAACATTTTTATCCATGAATTTATCGCTGTGTTTTTGATAGGTCCGCATTTTCATGTGGCAGCTTGGGCACCAGTCACCCCGCACAAAAATAACCAGGAGGTGCCTTTTCTCTTTGAAATCTAAAAGATCAACGGTATTCCCATCCTGGTCGGGCAATGAAAAATGAGGGGCAGGTTTACCGGTATCTATTCCCATTTTTTTTCGTGCAAATCCCATTTGAATTTTATGAAACTTCATCCCAGAAATTACTTTAAAAAGCAAGAAAACATAAATGGGGGCAGGTAAAATCCAACCCAAAAACCATTTATAATCATACATGAAATTTCCTGAAAAATACAATGCAAATCCCAAAAGCAATGTAACTCCGTCAATCCATTGATGGTTTTCTTCCGAAAAATATTTTTTAAACATCACCCTGAAAAACTGAGAAAAGTTTACAAAAAGCAGCGAGAGTGTTATAAGAGGAATTTGGGAAGAAAAATTATCTATAGAAAGGCCGATGGCCAAGGCAGCCAGAAAAATTCCTGCAATCTGATATTTGCTGGTGTATTTAACAAATTCACTACCCGCCAAAAACCAGGCGGCCAATCCTAGTACTCCACCCAATACATTTGATCCAATTCCGTTGAAGAGAGGAAAATGAAAAAAAATAAGCGAAATGGACAGAATTGAAAGGAAAAAAGAAATAGTGGTATTGAGATGTATTGTTTTCATTTGGGGGTTAATGAAATACAAAAATAAACATATTCCGAATAAAGGGAAATTGGAAAATGGCGGACAAACTTTTTTTGAAATTTAAATGGTTTATAAGTTTATAAGCCTAGAGTAAGCAATTAGTAAATTTTTTGCTTTTAAATTTGAACCACATTAGGCACATAGAACACATTAGGGAACCACAATTTATTATTCATCCGGAAGTTTAGCAAATAAGTCATTAACCAAAGTTTTTTGCCCGTAATTGAAATTATTAACACAATGAAAATTTATTAGTACACCTTTGGGTTTTTTCAGCATTTGCATAGAGCAAGTTCCTTTAAAAAACATTTTTCATATACACTTTCAAGTAAGCCGGGGCCTAATTGTTTGTGCACCTCAATGGCACATCCAATGACTTTGTATGTCAATCCATTCAAATACTTTTTCGTGAGATTCATTTCTAATAGAAAATCTATGTTGACTATGTGCCTATGTGGTTCAAAAACAGGATACCACCTAGGTGCTTGTAGATTTAATTTTTATTGAGGATGATAAATTCTCTCGGCATTTTTCATTATTTCCTCTTTATTCAAAGTCATCTTTTTTGTTTTATGGTCAACAAAATTTTGCATCTGATCGCTATAATGACTGCTTCCCGGCTTTGCTGATGATCCAAAGGGAACCAAAGTTTCAATAGTTTCGGGGCCATTACCCGAAAACTGGACAATATGAGTATAGGAATCACCAATAAATCCTTTGTATTTTCCATCCTTATATGATTCAATATAATTGGCCAGGAGCATATCTGAATATCCGGGCAGAGGCATTTCAATATTTCCCCGTACTAATTTTTGAAAATCACCAAGAGGCACATTCAGTTTTCCGAAATATTTAAGAAGATGTTTTTGAGCAGAATCTAATGCCAGGGCAAACATGGATTCATCCACATGAACCCCATTGATAAAATTTTCCACCCAGTAATTTTTCTTTTTGAAAATATAATCCAGCGTCAGTGCCGCCATAGTGGCTCCCGGGCTTTCGGGATTTGCCTTTTTATCCCAGTTTTTCAGTATTGAAATTGACTTTGAAATATGCGGGTATTTTAAAGTATCAAGTTCTAAAAGTGGTTTGAGGGTACTCAAAAAATAGCTCGAGTCGGGAAACTGATGATCGAACTTTATTCTTTTTATATCACTTAATGAAAATTTATCCTTTTGATTTATTAATTCCATAAACCTTGTACTCCGGTTGTTATTCCCGTACCTCAGGCCGATTGTTTTTGGGTACTTTGCGTAATTGTTTACCAAATTATTTTTTTTGCAGGTAACATTGAATTCGCTGTGGTTCATACTGCACACAAATCCGCATTCGGGATTTTCCACCTGTGGAAGGTTCTCCATGGGAATAAATTTTTTCCAGAGAGTTTTTGAGGTGTTCCCTGGTACAACTCCTTCCCAATTATAAGTCGTATCTCTGTCGGGAATGATGCCATTGCAGAGATAAAAAATATTATCAAACCTATCGGCATAAACTATATTAAACCGGATGAGCATTTGTTTTTTGAAAACCGATTTAAACTCTTCCAGATTTTTGGTTTTACAGAGTTCATAAAAATGCTGAGGCATCCTGAAAGTCATGTTACCGGGCATACGAATAGAATAAAAAGAACCTCCTGGTTTGTTTGCTTCTTTTTTATTTGGCTTTGATTTCAATGTAGCCCCATACACACTTTGAAAACTAACTTTTCTCACCGGAACTATGAACTTTCCAATCTTCACTTTTAGCCAGAAAACATTTTTTTTGAGGGTGAGCCAATTTCCGTCAAATTCATATAAATTTTTTTTCTCCGGATGCATTTTGAGTTTATACGTATCAACCAAATCAAGTAAATTATAAGTCATTGCCCAGCCAAGGTTTTCATTATTTCCAAGTAAGGGCGAAATGCTTCCTTGCTGTAATGCACCTGTAAAATTCAGCCCCTCTTCGCTGCAAATATGCGCCTCATAGAGAGAAAATGGTCCGTCCAGCGGTACATGGGGGTTTATCACCAGCGATGTTTTTCCTTCAATGGTCCGGTTTGCCTTAAGTGCAAAGGCATTTGAGCCCCAGTTCATTTCACTCGAATCATAACCTCCGTTTAAAATCTCTTTCAGCTGAAAATGAACCCATGAAATAAGGCAGGCGGTTAAGGCATAGGTTTGCAAAACATCCCTGTGTGAAACGGGAAAAACATTTTTTAGCAGAACCTCTTTTTTATGCAATTGGGCATAGGAATTCACCCCCTGGCAATATCCATCTAAATATTTAAGGAATGGGGCCGGAAGGGAATCATAATTTTCATTCACCAGTTTTTTTATTCCAAGCAAATGAAAAATAAAATCTTTTCCTGCTCCGTCTTTTCCATGTAAACGCCCTGCCATTCCCTTTCCCATAATGATCATCTCTTGCATGTAGGCAAAAGCGTCCTCCGAATTGGCATAAGCCAGGCCGTAGGCAACTTCGGCATCTGTTTTGGCAAAAATATGCGGCACCCCAAATGAATCGCGGACAATGGTGATGTTTTGAGGGTTTATTGGAGGGAAGGGGGATTGGGATTGTGCATTATTAATAATAATGCCTGAGAAAACAAACAAAAAAAGGAAGATTTTTTGAAACATTTTTAGTCCGGATGAATTGATAAAAACCGGACAAAAATAGAATAAAAAAAAGATGAAGAAATTTTACATGCCGGGAAACCAAACCGTAATTTTTTGCCATAAAATATTCTGATTCCTACATTTAGTAACTCCAGGTGTGGTGTGCCTTTTGTGGGATTATTACTTAAGTAATGATTTTTTGGATGAAACGAAAGCTAAATTAAAAGTAATCATGGAACGAAGGCCTGTTGTCTCCTTTTATGGTTTAAATTTTGGGGCACGATTAAAATATAAAAATTTAAATAATTGAGAGAGAAAGGGCGCCAAATGTTATTTATTTCATTTTGTTTTTACCTGATGAAGCAGGGTTGAGCAGCTCAACTTTTTGTGGTTCGACATAACAACAGTACAGGCCCCCACCATTAGTTTAAAAGAAATTTTAAATTTGTCCTCCTAAAAAAAATAAATAAATGGCACAAATAAATCCTCACATAAACTTTAACGGAAATGCCGAAGAAGCATTTACATTTTACAAATCGGTTTTTGGAGGAGAGTTCTCAAAAATTATTCGGTTCAAAGACATTTCAAGTGATGAATTTCCGGTACCAGAAAAAGAGGCAAATAAAATTATGCACATTGCCTTGCCCGTTGGAAAAAATTTTTTAATGGCAAATGATGTTCCCGAAATCATGGGAAAAACCAATGAAAACGAAAACAGGAGTAAAATTTCAATAAGTTCCAAAAGCAAAAAGGAGGCTGACAAATTATTTAATGGACTTTCGGCAGGAGGTCAAATTGAAGCCCCCATTGGAGACAGCCCTTGGGGTTCATATTTCGGAATGTTCAGAGATAAATACGGCATTGAATGGATGGTGGATTTTGTCCCCAAAAACCAAAATAATATTTAAGAAAATCCTTTGTGACTTGGCGTCCTGGAGTTCTGTTAAACATACTTTGACATTTTTTTTCCGCAGATATCGCAGATTTTCGCTGACTTTTTCTTCGATCCTCTGCTATATCTGCGGGAGAATTTTTTAACCACTATAAACTTAACTTTACACCAGAAGTTTTAAAAAGAATTTCTTTTCCACTTCAAATATTTAATACAGCTCCATTAATAATAAACCCAAAAACTCCATCTTCCAAATGAAAAAAACAATTTTATTTTCCCTCGCATTTGCCATTACTTTCTGTTTTGGTTTTGCCTTTAAATCATTGGTAACAACCGGTTCAAACGATAATCCAAAACTTAAAAGAGCAACTGGTATCGGAGGCATTTTTTTTAAATGCAAAGACCCTAAAAAAGTAAGAGAATGGTATCAAACCCATCTCGGCATGAATACAAACCAGTATGGGGCGGTGTTTGAGTGGTACCAGGGGGCCGACAGCACCAAAAAAGGTTTTTCCCAATGGAGTCCGTTTTCAGAAAAGACAAAATATTTTGAACCATCCACCAAAGAGTTTATGATAAACTATCGCGTTGAAAATTTGGAAACACTGGTGGAAGAATTGAAAAAAGAAGGGGTAACGGTAACCGATACCCTCGAAAAGTATGATTACGGAAAATTTGTTCACATTATGGATATCGAAGGAAATAAGATAGAATTGTGGGAAGCAAATGATGTGGAATATGAAAAACTAGGGGTCCAAATGGGAAGCAAAACAACAAAATGATTCTTATTTTGGCTGCAAATAATTAATTGTAAATTTTAAAAAAAATAAAAAATGACAACAACCGACAAAACGGAGATTACGGTAAGAACTACGGTAAAAAAATCGGGAGAAAAAGGATGGGAGCTCTGGACCACACCAGAACATATTATTAATTGGAACAATGCTTCTGCCGACTGGCATACCACCAAAGCAGAAAATGATTTGAGGGCAGGAGGAAAATTTCTTTCGAGGATGGAAGCCAAAGATGGCAGTTTTGGATTCGACTTTTGGGGAGTTTATGATAAAGTAATAACAAACAAATTTATTAGTTATACCATGGGCGATGGAAGAAAAGCCGAAATCCATTTTGAGGGTACCGGAAACGAAACAAATGTGATTGAAACATTTGAAGCCGAAAACGAAAATTCAGTTGAATTGCAGCAGGGCGGCTGGCAATCCATTTTAAATAACTTTAAAAAATACGCTGAATCACTTCCATAAGTAATCTTCCCAATCATGAAAAATCAAATTTATCCCTGCCTTTGGTTTGACGGACAAGCCAAGGCCGCTGCCGAATTTTACTGTTCTGTTTTCCCCCATTCAAAAATTACAATCGAAACACCCATGGTGGTTGTTTGGGAACTGAGCGGAAAAAAAATTATGGGTTTAAATGGCGGTCCTGTGTTCAAAATCAATCCGTCCATTTCATTATTCGTAAACTGCGAATCGGTAAAAGCAACCAATGAGGTATGGGAAAAGTTAATTGAAGGAGGAATGGCATTAATGCCCATTGACAAATATCCCTGGAGTGAGCGCTACGGTTGGCTTCAGGATAAATTCGGAATGACCTGGCAATTATCTGCACCCATTAAAGATGAACCTAAATTTACTTTTTCCCCTTCAATGTTATTTACCGGCAAGGGGTTTGGCAGAGCAGAAGAAGCCATTAATTTTTATTGTTCTGTTTTTGGCAATTCGGGTAAGGATATTCTGATAAATTATGGAAAAGAAGATGCGAATGCCGGAAAAGTAATGTTTTCGGAATTTAAATTAAATGGCTACAACATGATTGCCATGGATGGGCCCGGAGCCCATGATTATACATTTAACGAAGGCGTTTCATTCGTAATCACCTGTGAAAATCAGCAGGAGATTGATTATTACTGGGACATACTTACCTCCGGAGGAGGGGAAGAAAGCATGTGCGGGTGGTGTAGGGATAAATTTGGGGTTTCGTGGCAGGTAATTCCCTCTATCTTAGGTGAACTAATGTCTGATCCCAATAAGGGGCCGGGAGTTGTTCAGGCATTTTTGAAAATGAAAAAATTTGATATTGAAAAATTAATAACCAAAATTGTAAAATTCAGAATGAAGGAAAATATACAAAGGGCAAAAAGAAAAAAATAATTTTTGAAATCCATAAAATCACTGCTGTTACGCATATCCCTATTTCAAATAACAAATAACAATAATCAAATTGCAAAAAAATTCCAATAACCAATTTAGAAAATTCTAAACCGCTTAAGAAGATTTTTTCGACAATAATCGAAAAATCAAGTTAGCAGACGGTTTGATAATTGAAATTTTGATATTTGTATTTTGGAAATTAATGTTTTTGCGTAACTTCAGTTAATCACCTTAAAATCACTTATCATGGCCATGAATAAAAGCAAAGAGGTATCTCCCTCACAGCAGGCAGAACTGTTCAAAATTTTAAAGAGTCGCTTCGACCGGAATATGCATAGGCATAAAGATTTAGTATGGGCCAGGGTTCAGGCAAGATTAATTGAAAAAACTGAAAAGCTGCGTTCACTTCTTGATATGGAAGAAACCGGTGGTGAACCCGATGTGGTGAATTATGATAAAAAAACCGGAGAATACATTTTTTATGATTGCTCAGAGGAAAGTCCGAAAGGAAGAAGGAGTGTTTGTTATGACCGCGAAGCATTGAATTCGAGAAAGGAGCATAAACCCGCAACCAGTGCACAAGATATGGCGGAGGCCATGCGAATTGAAATCCTTACCGAAGAACAATACAGGGAACTTCAGAAACTTGGAAACTTCGATAGGAAAACATCAAGCTGGGTGAGAACCCCGCCCGAAATAAGAAAACTTGGCGGTGCCATTTTTTGTGATTGCCGTTACAACCAGGTATTCGTGTACCACAACGGAGCCGAATCATATTATGCCGCCAGGGGGTTCAGGGGTTTGCTTAATGTGTGAAAATATTATTGCACTTTCATACTAACCAAAACTCACGTAATTATTTCAAATCCTAATCCCAATCACAGTTACATCATCCAGCTGTTCAAGGTTTCCTTTCCAATCGTTAAAAATGTTCAAAAGAATTCTTTCCTGCTCATCCATTGGAGATTTTTGAATTAACCTGATGTTTTCTTCCATCCTGCGGTACATAAATTTTTTCTTTTTGGGTCCTCCGAACTGGTCGGGAAACCCATCTGTAAATAGATAAAAAACAACGCCTTCTCCATTTGGACTTTTGGCCAGAGTATCCGAATGGCCCATTTGATTGGAGGCTGCAACAACATTAAGGTTATGAGTGGTAAAAGGTTTCCGGATATCAAATTTCCCAACGGGTTGCTTATCGGCTTTAATTTCTTTCAGCTCTCCGTTTTGAACATACCACAAAGGATTATTCGCACCGCTCCACTGAACACTTATCTCTTTCTCCTCGCCTGAAACGGAGGATGGCGGAAATTCAATCCGGAGCAATGAAATATCCATCCCATCTTTGACCTCCGATGAAATGCCCGCTGATTTAACTTCGGAAGAATTATCATAGGCAGAAAAAGTTTCGAGCACCAGATCAGTAACTTTATCGAGTATTTTTCCCGTATCACGTAGGCCAAACTCCCTCACCGCCCGGTTGAGTGAATTGCTGCATACCACACTCACCATTGCACCGGGAACTCCATGGCCGGTACAATCGGCAGCGGCAATAAAAATAGTAGCCCCTTTACTTACAGAATGGGGAAGTTGGAATTGCTCATTCCTTCCATCCTTTGTGTGGGTGTTCCCCCCTTCGGAAGGATTAAGGGGAACCGTCTCCATCCAGTAAAAGTCACCCGCAACAATATCTTTTGGAAGATACAAGACAAAACTTTCGGGGAAAAACTTTTTAATTATTTCTACCGGAGGTAGGATGGCCTCCTGCAAACGTTTTGCGTAAGTGATGGAGTCAATTATTTCTTTTTGCTTATCCTCTAAAATTTCTTTTTGTTTTACCACCTCAAAGGTTCGTTCCTTAACTTTTTCCTCTAATTCAATCAAGGCATTTTTTTGAGCAAATTGTTTTTCCTCCTGGAGTAAATTTATCCGGTAACCAAGTCCGAGCGAAAAAAAAACCGCCTGCAACCCCATCCCGAACTGAAAGGCATTATCGGAAAAAATATTGCCCTGGCCAGAGAACATCTGAATTAAAATTCCTGAGGCCAGGGCTATGCTGGCATACAAAAAGTATCTGGCCGGCTGGTAACCTTTTTTATAACAATAATAAGCAGGAATGAGAACGATGAAAAAAGCAAAAAATATCCATACCACAATTAAAGCAATTCCGAGTGCAGCAAAAATTCCTGCAGCGGTTGATTCTGAATCTATAGAAATGTTATTGCTTTCAATGTACCCGAAATAATTGAGCAAAATTAGGGTGGCAGAAATAAATATGGATGCTATAACACTCCCGGTAATATGAATTTTTAAAATCCGGTTCCATTTTGGTAAATAATTTTTTGTTTGCAGGTATGACCTTCCGAATTGAACATAAAAAAAACCGGCTGATGCCCATCCCATGGGGATGATTGAAACAAAGTTGCCGGGATAATTCGGCCAGAATAGTTCAAACCCGTAACCACTTCCAGCCAGATAAGAAAAATTGACTGATA
>JAHEZO010000083.1 GCA_023250995.1 Flavobacteriales bacterium
AAAAATTAAAATAGGTGAATATTCTTTCAAAAACAACAAGGGCAATAAGGATGAAAAACAATAACCCGGTTTTCCCCTTATGGGTAAGAAATTGTTTATTTTCCCAGATAGACCAGCTTGATACTTTTCCCGAAATCATTTGTACTAAAATCTAAAAAATAAATTCCGGGGCCAAGGTCCGTTTGATTTAAATTTATTTTCCCATGGTGTTTGCCACTAAAAATATTTGTTTCGGCAGGAATAACCGCTGCAACCTGATTTCCGAGAACTGAGAATAATTTTATTGAAACTTTGCCTTCTTCATGCAGATTATAGATAATATTTATTTCACCGCTGGTTAGCGTTGGATACACGATTACATCAGGCTCTGAAGGAGAAGGTTTTTCATTAATTTTTACCGGAATCTGAAAATGCGCAACCACGGTATCGGATGCCGTGAGGGTAATTTTTGCATTTTGTGAAGTGGCGTTCGGGGTAAAAGGGTGTAGGCTATCGGTCCAGTTAATAAAATTATTTCCTGAATCGGGCATGGCTTCCAAAAGAGATTCCATCCCGCCAAAATAAGTTCCGGTCCATGGGAATTGATTGATTACAATTGAATTTAATTTTACCGTGCCTGCATCGGCAGGATCGGCATTTACCACTAAATCATAAGGACCCGTAAGGTTATAACAATTGTTATATCCGGGAATAATTCCGGTGCAGCGGTCGGTAATAAAAGTTCTTAGTTTTTGAACGTTGGTTTGCCATTCTGAATAAGTTCCATTCCATCGAAGTGCATGTTTGGCCATTTCAGGCTCTATAACAGCAACGGTGCTGTCCAGTTCGGCAAGCATATGTTCGCAGCTGAAAACAGTATTTAATAAATCAAGCTGGCGGGCAATGTAATATTGATTAAAAACAGTGTTTTGCCTGAGTTTGTTTAGGAGCGCAACATGGCCCTCGGGATCCGAACTTCCGGATAGCCCTTCGGGGTCGCAGGGGTCGGCATTGGGAGTTATGTCGGGAATGCCTGTGTAGTTAATGTAAAAACCAAAGGTGGCATCGTTATCCCATAATATATATCCCCATTTAAGATGACTTCCGGTTGAATCCAATCCTCTCCACCATGCCGTGTTCCAGTTTAACCAGTCGGAACAAACGGTGAGCATGTTTACGCTGATATAATCAACTAAACTTTTTACATCAAGCCGGTCATTAACATATTGCCAGTTGGAATCTACGGTCAGGTCCAGTGTCATGATATAAGCGTAAAAATTATTCCAGTCGTCAAGGGATTGTTGTCCGCCATATTCGGCCCAGGTGTTTCCCCAGGTTTCAATGTATTGTAAATGATATTTATCCTGGCCGTAGTAATATTCCGTAAAGTCGTGTTCATCGGGGTTTTCGCGAATATCGTACACTCCCCAGTATTGCCCGTTCATATAAACAATAATTTTTGAACCCCTTCGAACATCCAGGTCCAGTCCGCCCATCAGGGCAAGGTTGTGAACAAAGGCATCGCGAAGGTGTGCGCTACCGTCATTGGAGGAATTATGATCAGCCGGGTAATTATCATCCCCTGCAGCTCTAAGAATTACTCTTTGAAAATTTGTTCTGTCAGAAGTATTAAACAGTTTTTCTTCAACCGAGTGGTTGTAGCCCATCTCGTCTCTCGAAATAAAATCAATGCTTCTCTGACTTAATACCCACGAATCCTGGCCGTGTTTATTAAATTCACCATAGGTTTTTGACTTGAGCTGTTTTGAGATATCAAAATATTCAAAACTTCCTTTAGGTACAATGCTTCCGCTGCCATTTGCCAACACCGTAAGCTGGGTTCCTGATACCGAAACCACAGGTAAAGTGTGAGAAACATTTATAAAATAAGTTGCAAATTCAATAAAACTCGGAAGTATGGTTGAATCGCTGTTTATGGCGAGGGCTTTTAAAACCTTTGTGGAAGAAATGGTGATAGGTGCAGAATATATGGGTGAAGTTAACAAAGGCAAAGTTCCATCGGTGGTATAACGGATAACCGAAGCCGAATCGGTGGAGGAAATTGAAACAATTACCGAGTCGGAATAAAAACCGGCAGGCATGCTAAAATCAGGCCGGTCAGAATATCTTTGGTAAGGCGTTGCAGTATTATTTGATGCATTAATAGTGGGCCCTTTAAAAATGCTCCAGCTATTTGCTCCATCTGTGGTTCTTCCATAAGAATGGCCCAACTGAGTTCTTTTTTTAAGGCATACCGAATCGGTTATTCCGCCAAATGGGTCGGAAAGAACAACGTATTCGGGAGTGTTTTTTGTTTGTTTTATTTTAAAATTAGTATGATAGTTTACTCCGGTAACTTCATTTCGTCCATCGGCCCAAAATTTTACAAATCCTTTTCCTGCAATTGATATTCCTTGTGGAATCTGCCATTTTGTATTATTCATGGTATCATCGCTTAAATAATAACCGGAAATATCAATGGTTGAATTATCAATATTATAAAGTTCAATCCAGTCACCGTAATCATTATGGTCATCTACAAACTGAGTAAGGTTAGATGCCGAGATTTCATTGATTACAATTTGGGCGTTTGTTTGAATTTCAAACAGCCCGAAAAACAGAATTAAAAGGGGGAAATTTTTTTTCATTGTTTAATAATTTTTTAAAGTTAGAGGTTCGGTGACTGAATTGGAAGAATTAAGTAAATTTTTTTAAGGGTTGACGCATTGAGTTAGAAGTATAACAAATTGGGCAAATAATTTTAAAACCAATAGTTTAGAAATGCTGCAAATGCACAAAGGCACAAAAAATTTAATGAATCAGAAAATTCTTTTTTCCCTGCCAAATTTCGTCCTCAATCCTCAGCCTTCCGACTTCTGTCTTCCTTCTTCCGTCTCCTGACTTCCATCTACCAACTACCATCTTCCATCTTCCATCTTCCATCTTCCATCTTCCATCTTCCATCTTCCATCTTCCATCTTCCATCACCTCACCTCCATCCCAAGATTGTAAAAAACAAAACTCCATACATCGGTCCACTCATCAATTTGTTTTGAAACCGGTTTTCCTGCACCATGACCTGCCGAAACATCAATCCGGATAAGGGTGGGTTGATCTCCCTGCTGATTTTCTTGTAAAGTGGCCGCAAATTTAAACGAATGAGCAGGTACCACCCGGTCATCGTGATCGGCTGTGGTAACTAAAGTAGCAGGGTACTCCTGATTTTTTATATTATGTAGAGGAGAAAATTTTATCAGATTTCTAAAATTTTCCTCATCCTCACTGTTGCCATAATCGCTGCTCCAGTGCTTGCCAATGGTGAAACGATGAAAACGCAGCATATCCATCACCCCGACTCCCGGAACACAAACCTTAAACAGGTCGGGCCTTTGCGTCATTACAGCCCCAATCAATAAACCACCATTGGAACGCCCATGAACGGCCAGCTTTTTTGTGTTGGTGTATTTTTCTTGAATGAGGTATTCGGCAGCCGCAATAAAATCATCAAAAACATTTTGCTTTTTAAGTTTAGTTCCGGCCTTGTGCCAATCTTCTCCATACTCTCCGCCTCCCCGCATATTGGCCACGGCATAAACTCCACCGTTTTCGAGAAAAACAAGATTTACAATTTTGAAAGCAGGTGTAACGCTGATGTTAAAACCACCATATCCATAAAGGAAAGTGGGGTTGTTTCCATCCAGTGGAATTCCCTTTTTGTGGGTAATAAACATTGGTATTTTAGTACCGTCTTTACTCGGATAAAAAACCTGCTTTGTTTCATACTCTTCCGCATTAAAATCAAGGGATGGTTTCCATGAAATTGAATTTGATTTTGAATTAAGGTTGTAATTATAAACTGAAGGAGAGGTGGTAAAATTTTCAAAGGTGTAATACATGATGGAGTCTTTATGGTCGGTGTTAATGCTGCTAACAATGCCCAGCCCGGGTAGTTCAACTTCATTGATTAGCTCACCCTGCAATGAATAAACAAATATTTTATTGGTAACATCTTTCAGGTATTTAGTTACAATTTTACCGTCTGCAAGTCCGGCACTTTCGAGCACATCCGGTTTTTCAGGAATGATAATTTTTTCATCTTTTGGATCTTCTGGATTCAGGAGGATAACCCGGTACTTTGGAGCATCCCTGTCTGTTTGAATTAAAAATTTATTTTCGATATTATCAATCACGCTAAAGTTATTTTCAAATCCCGTAACAATTGGTTTGAATAATTTATTACTGCTTTTTAAATCCCTGAAAGAAAGAGAATTTCCGCTGGTTGATTCATATCCGTAAAGAAGAAGAAACCGTTCATCTTCGGTTACACTTAGTGCAAAAGATCTTTTGGGATGTTCTTTATCCTCAAAAATTAATTTATCGTTTTCCTGTTTTGTGCCAAGCCGGTGAAAGTAAACCCTATGATTTTCGTTTGCCTGTGATAGCTCTCCACCCTTTTTTGTTTGCTCAAAACGACTGTAATAAAATCCATCTCCCAGCCAAGAAATTCCCGAAAACTTTACCCAATTGAGGTGATCTTCCAGTTGTGATCCGGTTTCAATATTCATAACAAAAATTTCGTTCCAGTCGGAACCGGCTCTTGAAATGGAATAACCTAAATATTTTGCAGTTTTATCAATCCCAAGGGTTCCCAGGGATACGGTTCCATCCTTTGAAAGTGTATTTGGGTCCAGGAGTAACTTTGGCTCCCCTCCTTCACCTTTTTTAAAGTATAACACGTTTTGATTCTGGATTCCGTCATTTTTATAATAAAATAAATAAGGGCCTTTTTTAAAAGGAGCGGTTTCTTTGGGGTAGTTCCAGATTTTGGTTAGCCGTTCTTTTATTTTATTGCGGAACGGAATTTTATCGAGGTAAGAAAAGGTAATAGCATTTTCATCTTTCACCCAGTTTTTTGTTTCCTCTGAGTTATCATCTTCCAGCCAGCGGTAAGGATCCGGAACTTTTGTCCCAAAATAATCATCAATAACGGTGCTGTCTTTTCGGGCCTGAGGATAATTAAATTTTTTATTTTGAACCGTGTTTGTTGAGCAAGAACCCAGCAATAACAAAACAGGAAAGAAGTAAGTAGATTTTTTAATACCCATAAATAAAATTTATTCGGACAAGCAACTTTTTTGTAATTCCTTTAATTCTCAGTTACAAACATAACATTTTAACCCGACCTCTGCCTTGTTGCTTCATATAAAATTATTCCGGCCGAGACCGAAACGTTAAGAGATGCGGTTTTTCCTTTCATCGGAATCCTTGCAAGGTAATCGGATTTCACTAAAATCTCATCTGAAATCCCGTCTTCTTCCGATCCAAGTATAAATGCTGTGGGAAGCGAAAAATCATAATCATAAATTTTTTTCTCGGCTTTTTCGGTGCATGCAATAATTTGCACCCCGCTGTTTTTTAAAAACAAAATTGTTTTTTTGAGAGATTCCTCCCGGCAGATTGGCAGGTAAAATACGGCTCCGGCCGATGATTTTACTGCATCGCTGTTAATCTGGGCGGCTCCTTTGGAGGGAACCACTACCGCATGAACTCCGGCACATTCGGCACTCCGGCAAATGGCTCCAAAATTACGCACATCCGAAATCCGGTCGAGGATAAGAATTAAGGGTATTTCACCTTTATCAAAAACTGTTGGCAACACAATGTCGAGGGCGGAATAATTTATGGGAGATAGCATACAAACCACTCCCTGGTGATTTTGGTTTGTAAAGCGATTGAGTTTTTCAACCGGAACAAAACTTACAGGTACCTGCCTTTGGCGGGCTTCACGTAAAATTTCGCTGAGGGTTTCATTGCGGGTTTCCCGGTGAACAAAAAGTTTATCAATGTCTTTGCCGGCAATAATGGCCTCAAGAATTGGCCTTGTTCCGTAAATCAGGTTTTTATCCAAGAGAGAAGGGTTTCAAAAATTTATTGAAAATCAAATATTTCTTTTTTGCCAAAGCTTAATAAGAATAAACCCAAACAACATACCACCCAGGTGGGCAAAATGAGCCACGTTGTCTTCCGGACTATTCCTTATCCCCGAAAATAATTCCAGTGCACCATAACCCATTACAAAATATTTTGCTTTTATGGGGAAGGGGATAAACATCATGTAAATATGCTGGTTTGGAAACATCATCCCGAAGGCAAGCAAAATTCCAAAAAGAGAGCCGGAGGCACCAACTACAATTTGACCGTTCAGGTAATCCGCCTTATATTGTTCAATGAAAACTACCGATAAATCCATTGCTTTTTCAACATTTCCCGAATGAAGAAGCGAATTATATTCCTCCTTAAATTCATTAAAATGCTGAAGTATTTCATTGGAAGAAACTTTAAAATATTCACTGTCTAAAAAGGTGGTGAGTGCATCGGCACCGGGATGGGCTAAATAATCATTTACTGCCCCAAGTAATGGTTGCATTTGCCAGTAAACAATCACATAATGCGTAAAAGCAGCGCCAAGGCCGGTAATTAAATAATAAGCCAGGAATTTCTGACCTCCCCAAAGATTTTCAATGGCATTTCCAAACATCCAAACAGCAAACATGTTAAAGAAAATATGGGCCATCCCCCCATGCATAAACATATAAGAAATGAGCTGGTACCATTTAAATTTTTCGGAGGCAAAATAATGCAGGCCCAAAAGATCTATCAAATCAATGGGTAGTGCCGTTGTGGCAAGGAACAGCAATCCATTGATGATAATCAGGTTTTTAACTACTGGTGGAAGTATTGAAAAAGAGGAGGGGCGATAGTCGTTCATTATTATTGAAATTTCTTATCCATATCTTCAAGCGAAATGGTTATTAATGTTGGTTTCCCTGAAGGAGAAACATAGGGCATTTCACAGGCAAAAAGTTCATCTATCAATGAAATCATTTCTTCCTTTTGGAGTTTTTTCCCTGTTTTAACCGAGGTTAATTTCGCCAGGGAAAAAGCCAGATAATTTCTGTTGTTTTCTGATTTTCCGGGAGGATGGTCTGCCCTCTCTGTCAATAAACTCCCCGGGGTGGATTTAAAAATTTCAAGCATTTTTTCTAAAAGAACTTTTGCATCTGCATCTCCTGCCTGTACGGGAATTCCCCTGATTATAAGCGTGTTTTTTCCAAATTCACCTAAATCAAATCCAAGCCTTGAAACTTCGGGGCTCAGCTCCTTTATTAAATCAAAATCATGAGTGCTGAATTCTACATTTTGCGGAAATAAAAGCTGCTGGCACATTCCCTTGTTTTGTTCGGCAGCCATCAGAAATTTTTCAAAAAGAATTCTCTCATGTGCCCGCTGCTGATGAATTACCATCATGCCCGATTTTATCTGCGACATAATAAATTTTCCGTGAAACTGAAATGCCGCAACAGAATCGGTTTCCCCAAAATTTAAGGTTGTTTCATCTTCTCTTTTTATTGTTTGGGTGGATGAATATTCTTTTTCATTGTTTCCATTTCCCGATGGACTTTCAGGATTAAACATTTTTTCCCAATCCATTTTTCCTCCGGTTGGTTCACCTTGTAATGAAGAATGGTTTATGTACCCGGCACCGGAGGAAGATAAAGGGGTTGTTTTTTTAAATGGGTCGAATTCGGGGTTGATTCTTATTTGCGGAAATTTTATCTGATCGTTTTTCCGGGGTGTTGTTATCTCAAAGGAATTATCTGTAGTAAAATCAAGAGAGGGGGAAATGTTGTATTTTCCAAGCGACTGCTTTACCGCAGCCCTGATGATGGAATACACGGCCTTTTCATCCTCAAATTTAATTTCGGTTTTGGCGGGGTGAATATTTATATCAATGCTGCCCGGGTCCAGAGTAAAATTAAGGAAGTAGGCCGGATGGTAATCGGGTGCAATTAACCCCTGAAAAGCATTTGCAACGGCATGGTGCAGATAAGCATTTTTAATGAAGCGGTTGTTTGCAAAGAAAAACTGATCGCCTCTAACCTTTTTGGCAAATTCAGGTTTGCCGATGAATCCCGAAATTTTTAGAAGTGTGGTTTCTTCTTCTACCGGAACCAGTTTTTCATTGTAATTTTTTCCGCAAAGGCCCAGAATCCTTTGCCTGAAGGTCCCTTTTTCGAGCAAAAAAACATCGTTGTCGTTATGGTAAAGTGAAAACACAAGGGAAGGATAAGCAAAGGCCACATGCTGAAATTCATCTATAATATGCCGCATTTCAATTGAATCAGTTTTAAGGAATTTTCTCCTGGCCGGCACATTAAAAAAAATATTTTTTACCGATACTATGGTCCCGTTTGGAGTATTGCAGGCCTCGTGTGAAATTACATTTGATGCCTCAATTTCAAGTTTTACACCCAATTCATCTCCCATGCGTTTTGTTTTCATTTCCACCTGAGAAATAGCGGCAATGGAGGCCATGGCTTCGCCTCGAAACCCCATGGTTCTTATGGCAAACAAGTCATCTGCCTTTTTTATTTTGGAAGTAGCATGTCTTTCAAAACACATCCGGGCATCGGTTTCCGACATTCCGCAACCGTTATCAATAACCTGCAAAAGAGTTTTTCCGGCATCTTTAACAATTAACTTAATGTTGGTGGCACCTGCATCAACAGAGTTCTCAAGCAACTCCTTCACCACGGATGCAGGCCGCTGTATCACTTCTCCTGCAGCAATCTGGTTGGCAACTGAATCGGGCAGGAGGTGAATGATATCAGACATTATCAAAGTAAAATTTTTGAAATTGGGAAAAGATATTATTTAAATTTTGCCTAAAAACTCCTGGGGTGTCATTACCGGTATGTAGGAATTTTTGAAATCTTTAACATTTCTTGAAATAATTATCTCTGCATTTCTAATGGCAGAATAATATGTTCCTTAAAATCTTTCTTAAAATCAAAATTTTTTGGAACCGGCCCTATTATTCCGGCAAAAGAATCCACAATTGATTTTAGATTTTCCTGTTCCATTTCTTTCTTCATTAAAGAGTAGAAAAGTTTCGAAATGCTTGTTTTCCTTTTCCTTGAATAACTTTTAACCTTCCGGATAAATTTTTTGTCAGTAATATTAAGCGTTAGTGCCATTGTAATGTATTTTTTTACAAAGTTACCTTATTTTTATAAAAAATCATCTCAAAATAAAATAACAGATCAACGCCAGCAAACCGGCAATAATTAAAATTCTTGTATTAGATTTTTTATTGGCCAGTACCACATAATTTTTTCTCCATTTATCCCGCAGCAATTTTCTGAATTCATCTTTTTCCGGTTCCTCTTTTATTTCATTTTTTATCATTTCAATCCTCTTTTCACGGGCTTCTTTTTCCGCATTGTAATAAATAGGCTTAAAACCGAATGGTTTGGGCTTTCGGTGTTTAAATAAGGAGGAGAAAATGCCCGACATTTTTAAATGGTTTTAATTTTTAGATTTTTTCAAAATTACTGAATTCCTGAAAGGAGAATTTGGTTTTTTTAAACAATTTTAATGTTGATAAGTAAAAAAAAAACAAAAAACGATGATTGAAATAAAAAATATTTTCGTCAGCATTATGAACATTTCAAAAAAAGCTGACAAGCCAGCAGGGAGTTCCCTTTTTTCGCATGCACCTAATGGGCAATTTTTCTTTTTAATGTTTTTTGTTTATTGCCTATTGCCTATTGTCAATTCCTTTGCTCAGCCTTCTCCTCTTCCGTTCTCCACCCAAAGCAATCCATGGGTTGATTCAGTAATGAATTCCCTCACTCCTTCCGAAAGGATAGGCCAGCTTTTTATGGTTGCCGCTTATTCTGATCCGGTGGCCGGAAAAGTCCGCGATCCCGAAAAACATTTTGCCGAAATAGATTCGCTTATTAAAAATTATAAAATTGGCGGACTTATTTTTTTCCAGGGCGGCCCGGTAAGGCAGGCCCAACTTACCAATTATTACCAGTCGGTTTCTAAAACCCCCTTGCTGATTGCAATTGATGGTGAGTGGGGACTTGCCATGCGGCTCGACAGCACAATAAAATATCCCCGACAGCTAATGTTGGGTGCCATTCAGGAAAATCACCTGATTTATGAAATGGCTTCTGATATAGCTCTTCAATGTAAACGTCTTGGGATTCATATAAATTTTGCCCCGGTTATTGATGTTAATAATAATCCCAGGAACCCCGTTATCGGCAGCCGTTCTTTTGGTGAAAACAAAGAAAATGTTTCTGATAAAGGCATTGCCTACATGATGGGCTTGCAGGATAATCATGTGCTGGCCACGGCCAAACATTTTCCTGGACATGGTGATACTGATAAAGATTCACATAAGGAACTTCCAATAGTAAAATATTCCCGCACCCGGCTTGATGAAGTAGAAATTTACCCGTTTAAAGAACTTTTCCGGGAGGGGGTGGGTGGGGTAATGGTGGCACATTTATTTGTTCCTAAACTTGATTCCACTCCCAACCTGGCTTCCACCTTATCCAAACCAATTGTTACCGATTTGCTGAAAACAGAACTTGGGTACCGGGGACTTATTTTTACGGATGCTTTAAATATGAAAGGGGTAAGTTCATATTATAAACCCGGAGAGGTTGATTTAAAAGCTCTCATGGCCGGTAACGATGTGCTCCTTTTTGCCGAGGATGTTCCGGAGGCCATAAAAAAAATAGAAATGGCAGTTGACAGCAATTGGATTTCTCAGGATGAAATTGACTCCAGATGCAGGAAAATTCTGGCGGTGAAACAATGGGCTGGTTTAAATAATTACAAACCGGTTGCTTTGGAAAATATTTTTTCCGATTTAAATACTTCGGCCTTCGAACTAACCAAAAGAAAATTAATTGAATCGTCAATTACTCTTTTAAAAAATAGAGATAGCCTGATTCCTTTAAAGAGGTTAGACACTTTAAAAATTGCATCGGTTTGCGTGGGAGACAAGCAGAAAAACAGCTTTCAGAATACCCTTGAATTGTATACCTCCATAACTCATTTTAATCTTGATAAAGAGCCATCAGGGGATGAAATAAAAGAATTAATTAATAATCTGGATAGTTTTAACCTTGTAATTATTGGCATCCACCGAACCAATGAAAACCCGGGCAAAAATTTTGGATTTACAGATGAGGGGATGACGCTGGTAAATAGTATAAGTAAAAGAAAAAAGGTAATCCTCGATCTTTTCGGGAACCCATATTCACTGGGCAAATTCAAAGGCTCCGAAAATGTAGATGCACTTATTATTTCATTCGAGGATATGGATTTGATTCAGGATTATTCTGCCCAGTTAATTTTTGGAGGAATTAGTGCAAAAGGAAAATTGCCTGTTTCGGCTTCTTCCGTTTTCCCGGAAGCTACTGGATTTAACACTTCTCCGCCTATCCGCCTTAAATATACTATCCCTGAAGAATTGGGAATCAATTCAAACGACCTGGGCAAAATGGATTCAATAATTTTTAATGGAATTGCGGAACAGGCCTTCCCCGGCTGCCAGGTTTTGTTTGCCAAAGACGGGAAAGTTTTTTTTCAAAAAACATTTGGCTTTCACACCTATGAGAATAAATTATTGGTAAAAGAGGATGATCTTTATGATATTGCCTCTGTAACCAAAATTGCGGCTTCCACAATATCTGCCATGAAATTATTTGATGAAGGCCAGTTAGATTTGGATGGTACATTGAATGATTATATTCCGCAATGGCTCGATTCAACTTCTTACCGCGAAGTTGTTTTGAGGGATATGCTGGCCCATCAGGCAGGGTTTGTTCCCTTTGTTCCTTTTTATGAAAAAGCAATGTATAAAGGTCAGCCCAGGCCCGGGCTTTTTGATACGGTTAAATCGGATGGATTTCCATTTCGGGTAGCAGAAAATTTATTTATCCGCAAAGATTATCCCGATTCAATGATGAAGATGATTATTAATAAACCCAAAAGACCGCGGGGCGAGTATAAATACAGTGATGTGGGTTATTATTTCCTGATGAAAATCATTGAAACAAAATCCGGAAAACCTTTGGATGAGTTTATTCAGGATAATTTTTATAAGCCCCTTGGTGCAAATTATCTTACTTACCGGCCAAGGGAAAAATTTCCGCTCGAAAAAATAATTCCTACCGAATACGATTTGCTCTTCCGGAAACAATTGATTCAGGGGGATGTTCATGACCCCGGGGCTGCCATGCTGGGTGGAGTAGGGGGGCATGCCGGAATTTTTTCAAATGCCAATGATTTGGGAAAACTGATGCAGATGTTTTTAAACGGAGGGGATTATGGCGGGGAAAAATACATTAACAAATCAACTCTTTCAATATTTACCGGTTGCCAGTTTTGCCAACAAAATAACCGCAGGGGAGCTGGTTTCGACAAGCCTGCACCCGATGGAGTGAACAACCCCGTTTGCGATTGTGCCTCTCTTGAAAGTTTCGGGCATACCGGCTTCACAGGTACCATTGCCTGGGCCGATCCAAAAACTCAGGTTGTTTATGTTTTTTTATCAAACCGTGTTTACCCTAATGCCGATAATAATAAGTTGTTAAAGATGGGAATCCGCAGCAAATTGATGGAAGTGGTGTATGATGCAATGAAACCTCAGAAGAATTAAATTTTCGACTGTTTTTTTAATGAAAATTTAACAAAATAAAAAAATATCACGCAAAGCCCGCCAAGAATTCCAGGCAAATTCATTCATGATTTTTTGGCCTTTGAACTAACTTATACCATTTTGACAAATAAAACAATCTTTTCCTACTCTCACCCTTTTTCCCTGAAGGAATCAACGCTTAAGAGTAAGTGGGCAGGTCCTTTCAGGGATCATGGGTGTGGGAAGGAAGAAATTAAAATAAATGTCTAAATGGTATGAATTGCAGTTTACGAGATTCACAAATATTGCAAAATTGTAATTCAAGAAAGTATGATTCTTAAGTTCGCAAAGGGAAAAAATAATAAATTATTTTTTTTCCTGCAGCCGCTGCGGATTTTGTGTAAAACCTTTTTTGTCCTGACACAGCCCCTTTGTGATTGCGGTTCTTTCGTACATTTGCGTACCTAAACATAACATGACAGATTTACTTCTATACACCCGGGTTTCCACCTTGCCGGAAAATTTTAGGAAGGGGGTTTTTGATTTTATTGAATTTTTAATAACCAAATCGAATCGTCCTAAATCATCAAAAAAATTTAAAGAAAGAAAATTTGGTTGTGGAAAAGGCTTTTTTAAAATGTCAGCCGGTTTTGATGAACCATTAGATGATTTCCAAGATTATATTTAATCCCCTTATGAAAATCGGAATCGTTTGTTACCCCACCTATGGAGGAAGCGGGGTGGTTGCCACTGAGCTGGGAAAAGCCCTGGCTGCTAAAGGGCATCAAATTCATTTCATTACTTATAGCCAGCCGGTCCGCCTCGATAAGTTTTCAAAAAATTTAATTTATCACGAAGTCACCATTGAGCCATATCCGCTTTTTGATTATACCCCTTATGAACTGATTCTTACAAGTAAATTAGTTGACGTGGCTAAAAACGAAGGCCTCGATTTGCTTCATGTTCACTATGCCATCCCGCATGCTTCGGCTGCCTATATGGCAAGGCAGATTTTAATTTCACAGGGAATTTATCTTCCTTATATTACCACTCTTCACGGTACTGATATTACCCTGGTTGGAAAAGATGATTCATATGAACCTGTAATCACTTTCGCAATAAATCAATCCGATGCCGTTACGGCTGTTTCTGAATCCTTGAAAAAAGATACTATTAAATATTTTCCCGTGGAAAGGGAAATTAAAGTTATCCCGAATTTTATTTGCCTCGAAGATTATTCGGCTAAAAAAAACGATTTATTAAAAAAAGAACTCGCACCAAATGGAGAAAAAATTTTGATGCATATTTCCAACTTCCGAAAAGTAAAAAGGGTGGAAGATGTGGTTAGGGTTTTTGAAATGGTGAGAAAAAAAATCCCTTCTAAGTTGATTTTCATCGGGGATGGGCCCGAAAGGCATAATATTGAAGGAATGTGCCGAAAGGGAAATTTTTGTGAGGATATTAAGTTTCTTGGGAAATTGAAAACAACAGAGGCCATACTTGCCCATGCCGATTTATTTTTGCTCCCCTCCGAAACTGAAAGCTTTGGACTTGCTGCCCTTGAAGCACTGGCTTCGGGTGTCCCGGTAATATCATCAAACACGGGTGGTCTGCCAGAGGTAAACCTTCAGGGATTTTCAGGTTTTTTGAGTAATGTAGGCGACATTGAAGATATGGCAAAAAAGTCTGCCCAAATTTTGGAGAAT
>JAHEZO010000084.1 GCA_023250995.1 Flavobacteriales bacterium
CCGAAGTATAAAAAATATGAAATAGAGGCCAATTTTCAATTTCTTTTTTTCCGGTAAAAACAAAATATTTTTTAAAAATGATATAAAGACAGGGGATATCAATAAAGGAACTATGGTTTGGGCAAATTATATAAGAACCCTTTTCCGGAATGTTGTTTTTCCCCTCGGTTTTAATTTTAATAAGAGCCAGTATATTCAGCAGCCATGCAAAACACCTCATCCCAATGAAAGCTTTCGGATACCGTTTGGGTTCGGATAAATAATAACGAAAAACCGGAAAAAAAAGAATGAGGAAAAAACCGAAGCAAAAAGAAAAATAGATTTTATAGGCAACTCTGAATGGAACCAGAAGAAAATCCATGGAATAATTTGCGTGGAGAAATCATGTAAAGAACGTGTTTTGTAATTCCTAATACTATGATAAAAGTCATCTTATAAATTTTCTTCCATTTTTTTAATCAAATTTTCCTGGCTTATTATTCCGTTTTCTTTCCATAATTCTTTCCCGTTTTTAAAAAGGATGAAAACAGGTATTCCCTGAATTTTGAAATGTTTTGCCACTTCTTTGCTTGAGTCAATGTCAATTCTTATAACTGTTGCCCTGCCTTCAAAAATTTTGGAAATTGAATCAACCACAGGAGCCATTTTTTTGCATGGTACGCACCATTTGGTGTGAAAATCGGCCAATATTGGTTTATCCGATTTTAATTGGTTATTAAAATCTGTTAATGATAATTGTTTAATATTTTCATCCACAAATCCATCTGGTTTCACAATCTTGAATCCATTTTCTTCCCAGGATGAAATACCGCCAATAAGATTAAATACTTCTGTAATCCCCGATTTAATTAATAATTCTGCTGCCTGAGCACTCCTGCCTCCCGACCTGCAGTAAACATAAACCGGTTTGTCTTTAGCAATAAAATTAATTTTTTCACCAAAATCCTCATCATAAAAATTTATTGTGCTTGCTCCCTGAATGTATCCCTGTTCCACTTCTTCGGGGGTACGAACATCCAGGATAATTCCGTTGTTCTTTTCTATCAACTCTTTAAACTTACCGGCCTCAATGTTTTGAGTAATTCCTTCTTTTGGGTTGTTTTTGTTTTGAGTGCAACCTGAAAGTGCCAGTCCGGCATAAAATATTAGTAGTAATCTTTTTTTCATTTGGATAAAAATTTTAATTCAAAATTAAATATTTCCGGCTTCCCGATTAATTAATAATTTATTAATGTTCATTAATTAAAACTGAAATACATTTGCATCGAAAAAATTTATAAAAAATTATGAAAAAATTTTATTCCCGCTCATCAAAAAATTATTGGATTTCAATTGTGTCCGTTTTATTTTCAGTTTCTTTTCTTTTTTCACAAAATGAAAAAAAAGAAAATGAATTTAAACCTTCCGGAAAGGTTTGGGGATATATGTTTGGAGATTTCTTTTATAAAGCGGATGGTTTAGCCGAAGCCGGTCCTGATTCTTTCACCGTAGCAAAAGGAGACACATTAGTAAAAATTAAAAGATGGGGTGACACAGAATTTGCAAAAGTTCCGAAAAATTTTTACGCTTTTACTTTCAGAAGAATTTACCTTGGTTATGATTACCAATTTACTCCTCAAATTTCTTCGAGGATTTTGCTTGAAAGCAACGATGGAATACTTACTCCTGGAGGAGACAGAACAGTTTTTATTAAATTACTGAATCTTGAATGGAAAAATATTCTTCCCAATCAAACATTAAAACTAGGCCAGATTGGAACCCCCACATGGCAAACCTTTGTTGAACCTCAGTGGGGATACCGGAGTGTTGAAAAAACCATTTTTGATATGCGCAGAATCGGAAGGTCAAATGATGTTGGAATTGGAATTTCCGGAATTGTCCTTGACCGTAAAACAAGAAGTTCCGACAGTGCAGGGATATCAAAACAAGTATTAAATATTTCTTATAATGCAGTTTGGGGAAATGGGATGGCTTCAAAACCCGAAAATAATTCGCTAAAGGTTTTTTACGGGGAGATAATTTTTAAATTTCTCGGCTGTATTTCCCTTGAAGGATACGGGGAGTATGATTATAGCGATAATGTTTATCCTTCCGGAGCCAATAAAGGAAAAAAGTACAGTACGGCAAAATCTATTTATCGTGGATTTCTTGGGTATGAAAATGAATATTTCGCAGGGGGAATTGAATCCATCAAACAATTTCAGGAAAATGTAAAAATTGCTGCAATTGATTCCGCAACGGATATTAAAAAAGATACATCCCTGCTTACCCAAACAGGTTTGAGTTTATGGGCCAAAGGAACCATTATTAAAGAAAAATTGTTTGTTTTTGTCCGTCATGATTTTTTTAATTCAGATGCCGGCCGGAGGGGTTGGGAGTATTATCGGCAGGACAATGATGCAAGGAGATATAATGAAAAATTTTATCTGATAGGAGTAGATTGGAGGCCGGCAAGAAATATCCAGGTAATGCCTAATTTATGGATAAATTCATATAAAGATATGTCGTCAAATGAAATTGATTTCAGAGCCACCGGGTCGAAAGAATTTTTGACAAAATCCGTTAACCGAAAAGCCGACATTGTTGCCCGGATAACCCTCTTTTATAAATTTTAGTTCCCGGGATTTTCTAAATTTGGTTTAAAAAACAGGATGATTTTGTTTACCTATCTTTTATTCTATCTGGTTATTTTCCCCATTTCGCTCCTTCCATTTCCTCTCTTGTATTTGCTTTCAGATTTTGTTTACCTCATAATTTTTTATATCATTCCTTATCGGAAAAAAGTTGTTTTTTCTAATCTTAAAAATGCTTTTCCTGAAAAATCGGAGAAAGAAATTCTGGAAATTGCTAAAAAGTTCTACCATCATTTGTGTGATATAATTCTTGAAACCATTAAATCTTTTAGCATTTCTGAATATGAAATGAGGAAAAGGATGGTATATAAAAATCCAGAAATATTTGAACCTTATTTTCAAAAAAAGCAATCTTTAATAGTGGTTACCGGCCATTTCAACAGTTGGGAATGGATGGCCATGGCATCCCGGCTTTATGTAAAACATAAAACGTTTGCTCTTTTTATGCCTCTTACAAATAAGTTTTTTGACCGTAAGGTGATGGAATCGCGTTGTAAATTTGGCATTGAAATGTATTCGGTTAGGGAAACAAAAGAAAATTTTGAAAAGTACCAAAATGAAGTTACCATTACCGGATTTGTAGGAGATCAAACCCCATCCAATTTAACCCGTTGCCACTGGATGGACTTTTTAAACCAGGATACTCCCGTGTATCTGGGCACCGAAAAATATTCCACACTTTATAATTACCCTGTTTTATTTGCCTTAATCGAGAAAAGAAAACGAGGAATGTATGAAGTTGAATTTGTAAAAATGTCAGAATGCCCTAAGGATGAACCTCGCTTTTCTATAACTGAAAAGCATACAAAATTTCTTGAAAAATTAATTATTGAGCAACCCCATTTTTGGCTTTGGACACATAAAAGATGGAAGCATAAAAGATAAAAGATTGGCTTAATTATATTTCCATGCCCCCACATTGGAAATTTTTTTTCATCTTTTTTTAGCTATAAATTAGTAACTTTGTAGAAATATATAAGTTTCTATATGACTACGGCCCAACAAACTTCTATCATTGAATTATTTATAGCCTTGTTTAGGACATTGCCTGCCGAAACCCAAATTGAAATTAAATCCCAAGTATTTAATACCAATAAAACAAACCCACGAACAAGGCCAAAAATTTCTTTGCTCAGGGGCAAGGTTTCTAAAATGGCTTCCATTGAAATTGACAACCAACTTAAGACAATTCGAAGCGAATGGCAGAGAGGTATTTAATTGATTCTTCAGCCGTTATAAAGCATCTTGCAGAGGTATTTCCTATAAAAGGCATTTCATTTATGGATGCTGTTGTTGATGTAGAATGTAATATTTCTTTCATTACCGAAATTGAATTGTTGGCCTGGAATTCTCCTAACCCCTCTGATATTATTATTTATAAAGAATTTATCGGGGCCTCCGAAATAATTTGGGTTAACGAGTCAATAATCCAACAAACCATTGCAATTCGCAAAAACCAAAAACTTAAAATACCTGATGCTATAATTGCCGCTACATCAATAGTAAATGACCTTACATTGGTTGCTGATAACGACCATGATTTTTTGAAAGTACCCGGTTTGAAATACATTAACCCCGCTTCAATGGTATGAATAAATTCATATTCAAATTATATTTTGAATTTCCATCCTTTATATAATAAAAGCAAAACATGAAAATTATTTTCACTTTTTTGCTTACTTTTTTTATTTACCAAATTTCATTTGGGCAAACAACCTTTCGCCACACTTATGGAGGTACGGGCAATGACCAGGGGCGGTCGGTAAAGCAAACCTTTGATGGGGGTTATATTGTAGCCAGGTCCACAGCCAGCTTTGGTTTTGGGAATTCGTTGGTGCAAATTTTTTAAAAGTGCATTCATGAGGATCAATTTTCTTTTATTGTTTTTTTACCTTTATTTTCCACAAATTAACTTTGGACAGGATACTACTTTTATTAACTCATATGGAGGGAAGGAAAATGACAATGCCCGATCTTTAATTAAGACAGAAAAGGGAGGATATTTATTAGTTGGGTCAAGCAATAGTTTTTCCGTTAGTTCTGATATTTATGTAATTGAAACTGATTCTTTCGGAAAATTTCTTTGGTCAAAAACTTATGGGGGAAATGGAATTGAATGGGGTTATTCAGCCACAAAAGCAGGTAACGGAAATTATGTTATTGCCGGAATTACCAACAGTTTTGGTAGCGGAGGATATGATGGCCTTTTAATAAAAATTGATGGTTTTGGAAATGTGCAATGGCAAAAATCATTTGGCGGATCTGATTGGGACTTTTTATATTGTGTAAAACAAACTTCCGACAGCGGTTTTATTCTTGCGGGGGAGTCCTATAGTTTCGGAAGCGGAAATAATGATGCATGGCTCATTAAAACGGATAAGGATGGGGAAATTGAGTGGAGCAAAACGTTTGGAGGAACCGGAAATGAAAGGGCTCAGCAGGTTATCCAAACTTTTGATGGGGGATTTATTCTTTGCGGTTCTGCTGTGCTCCCACCAGACTCATTGGAAAATTTTTACGTTGTCAAAACAAATGAAATTGGTGATACCACATGGACAAAAGTATTTGGGGGTGACAGTGCCGATGTTGCCCATTGCATAATTCAGGGAGTTGATTCAAATTTTTTTATTGCAGGTGCCACCAAAAGCTGGGGTTTAGGGAAGTTTGATTTTTATCTAGGTAAGCTAAATCAAATCGGTGACACAATAAGAACAGAAATATTCGGAGGATATGATGATGATGAATGGTTCTCAATTTTCGAGAATCCTGCTAATAAAAATATTGTCCTTGTTGGTTATTCATACTCACAGATAGGTGCCGGAAAAGAAGATATTTTTTATAGGGTTATTGATGAGGATTGGTATTTTGTTAAACAATCAAATTTTGGTGGGTCGGAAAATGAGCGGGGTTATGGAATATTTCCTGCTGACCAGGGTGGTTATGTTATGGCAGGAACAACAAATAGCTATGGAATGGGGTTTAATGATTTCATACTTTTAAAAACTTACATAAATGGCTTATCGCTTTTCCCCCCCGTTGCAACCGTTTTCTATGATTCATTAATTGTGTCAAAACCGGAAAGTATTGTATCTGAGGACGGGAAAGTTTTTCCAAATCCTGCAACCGTGGATATTTGCCTGCATTTATCATCAAATAATTTTTCTTCGGTTTTTGCTATTGAAGTGGTTAATGTTTTAGGAGTACGGGTATTTTCTGAAAACCAAATTTTAACGAGTGATTATTGCATTAAAAGAGGAAGTTTGCCTGATGGAATTTATTATTATTTTATTTCTTCAGATAGGGTACTTTCAGGTTCCTTTGTTCTAATTTCTGATGAAAAATAGTATACGTTTCTTCCCATTTTCTCCTTTTGCGTACAAATTTTTTGGTCAACTATTCTTTTCAGTTTTATTTGTTTTTTCAATTCTTTTTTACAAAGAGAGGATTATTTACATTGACACCGCAGTTTATATTACTAAAATTATACAAACCGGCCTTCCCAACATTTCAGGGAGGTATAGTGGAATTTTTTCCCAAATTTTACCGATTCTGGCCATTAAACTCGGGTTGCCCCTAAAGGCAGTTTTAATCTCTTATTCCCTTTCTTTTGTATTGCTGTATTACCTGGTTTTCTTAATTTGCGTTTACAAATTAAAAAATATAGCTGCCGGGATAACTATTATTCTGGTTCTTTGCCTTTGCACGCGCAATTCTTTTTTTTATGTTGCCACAGAGATGCATCAGGGTTTGGTTTTTTCAGTGCTATTTTTTGCCTGGATAAATTCCCGGCAATTGTTCGAAAAGAAAAATAAAATTTTGTTGTTTTTAAGCGTATCGGTTTTATTAATAATTACCTGCTTTTTTTTACACCCCTCCACCTTTTTTACCTTAATGTTTTCATTGCTATTCTACATGGCTGATAAAAATGAATTCTGGAGAAAGGAATTATGGATTTTAATCGCATTTACCTTTTTATTATTCTTATTTAACGCTATATTCACCCCAGGGAATGCTGCAGAAGGAAAAGAATTTGGCATGGCGAGAAATTTTGAAAAATACCGGTCCCTATTCAGTGCTTTCCCTTTGTATTTCCTTCGGGATCATTCTGGAAAATTTACCATAATTTACCTTTATGCTGAAATACTTTTTGGAATTATCTTTATTTACTACCTGATAAAAAGAAATTTTATTAAATTATTTTTATTAGCATTTTTTGTTTTTTCATATATCATTGTTAATTCCATAGTTTATTCAGAAGGGGAAAGCGGGATTGTATTGGAGAAAAGTTTTTTGCCCTTAAGTTTTTTGATAGGTATGCCCTTTGTGAATGATTTCTTATTTAAAATTAAAAAATTTCAATGGAAATTTTTTCTCTTGTTTTTTCTCTTAATTTTTTTGAGAGTCAGGGATATTTCTAAAACTGCAAAAACAATTCGGGCAAGATTAAATTACATAAGTTCCGTTTGCCATTTTGCTTTGGAAAAGGGTGGGCAAAAATTTTATTTATCCAGAGAAAATTTAAATATTGATAAAATTCAATTAACCTGGACCCTTGGATGCGAATCGCTCCTGCTTAGTTCCTTGAATTCTCCCGACAGTTCAATTTCAGTATTTGTGCTTGAAAATAATGTTCATCCAGAGGATTTAAAAACGGATAAATTTTATATTTCAAACTTAATTCCTTCCTTATGGAATGTGGATGAATTAAATTCTAAATATTTTCACATAAACAAAAATATGGGTTATAACAAAATTTCCGGAAAAATTGATTGAAAATAAATGAAGCTTCTATGGATGGTTGCTTTTAAGAATAGCGCATTTTTCGTTTTCAAAAACGGAAATTAAATCAAAGTTTTTTTTCCAATTTTTTTCTTTAATAAAATTTTCCATCGTACTCCCTTTTTTCAGAATTATTGTTCCATTCAAACCACTGTAATATTTTTTTTCCCATTTTTCTATTATTTCCCCGAGGTTTTCATTTTGATAATTTATCAGAATATTTTCCGGTTTCAATCCTGATTTCAAACCATAATACCAGGTATTTTCCCAGCCATCAAAGTCAATCAGAAGCGTGGATTTAATATTAATATTTTCATTTAAAATTTTTGAAATATCGTTCGCTTTTTTATCTTTTAATCTTGGGATGGCCGCAATTCCAACTGTATTATAAACAAAGCTTAGTCCTACAGTTGAAAAAATTATTAAGGTCAGAATTATTTTTTTTGATTTGATTTTTTCACATTCGAAAAAGGAAAAGAACGGAATAGTCAACAAAACTATTATTCCGCTAAAACGATGTTGAAGCATGATTGAACCCGTAAGTGATTTATAAAGTATTACAATCATGATTGAAATTATTAGAAAAATCCAGGGTTTTAAAGGATCAGCTTGTTTGCTCCGTATCATATATTTTAAAATATAAAAAGCTGTTAAGGGTCCTACTGCCAATACCCACGATAAAGGATAAAACCAGCCCTTCCTGGCCCAACTTTCCCAGTCTATTATTTGAATGCCAACTTCTTTGGCATAAAACACGGGTGCATCCGGGTGAAATAAAGTACCGGTATTTTGATAACTATAATACATCCAAAGAACAGGAAAAAGGGAGGAAATAATTAAAAACACGGATGCATTTTGAAATCCTTTATTTAGAAGCACTTTTTTTCCCGCAGCAAATTTTTTGAAATGAATGATTTGAATATTTATTCCTATTTTAAAAAATTGGTTTAGAAAGATTAGAGCTGAAAGCAATGGAATTAATAGCCAGGCTTCAAATCTGATCCCAGCCGCAATGAAAGCCATTAGACCACCTATAAAAAACCAACTATTTTTTTTAGAATGCATTCCTTTTGAAATTAAGGAAAGGGTAATAATTACAAAGAACCAAAATGGTGTTTCCGAAAGCGGCATCAAACTGTTTCTGCTCAATAGGGGAGAGGCAACAAAAAGTAAGCAAGAATAAAAGGCTCCGGGGGAATAAAATTCCCTTTTAACAAAATAATAAAAAGGAAAAATAGAAAAACAAGAGAACAGAATATTTAAAATGGCTGGAGATAATTCCCGGTCATTATAAATCCAGAAGGCAAAACCGTTAAGGTAAAAATGAAAGGGTAACCAAACTCCATCTCTAATCCAATGTGGGTTTTCATACCAATCCATTGAAATAAATATTCTGCTTACTGCATCACAATCTACTGTTTGTGCATATTTTAAAAGAACAATTTTAAATAAAAGTGAAATAAAGAAAATTGACGCTAACCAAATATTTTCATTTTTCGTCATTCTTTGGAGTTGTTCAATATTCCTAACTTTGCAAAGTTAAGGTTGGTAAAATTAACATCAAATTTCCTGTAATTTTATTTCTTTAATTCTCAGTTCATAATAAATTGAAAATCGCTGTCAACACCCGTCTTTTAATTAAAAATAAACTGGATGGAATCGGGTGGTTTACCTTTGAAACCCTTAAAAGAATTACATACCAGCACCCGGAACACGAATTCATTTTTTTATTTGACAGGAAATTTTCAGATGAATTTATTTTTTCTTCCAATGTTAAACCCATTGTTCTTTTTCCCCAGGCAAGGCATCCTTTTCTTTATTATTGGTGGTTTCAATTTTCGGTTGCGGGTATTTTAAAAAAAGAAAAACCTGGTTTATTTTTATCTCCGGATGGATTTTTGCCTCTTTCTAAATGGCCACGTTTTTTGCCCGTAATTCACGATTTAAATTTTGAAAAATACCCCGGAGACCTCCCATTCCTGACATCAAAATATTACAGGCATTTTTTTCCAAAATTTGCCCGGACTGCTACCAGGATTGCCACGGTTTCTGAATTTTCGAAACAAGATATTGTACATCGTTATAATATTTTGCCCGAAAAAATTGATGTTGTTTATAACGGGTCTAATGAAAAATATTTACCGCTCTCTGAACCTGAACAATTAAAAACCAGAATTAGAATTTCAGAGGGAAAACCTTATTTTGTTTTTATCGGCACCCTGCATCCCAGGAAAAATATTTCCCGTCTTTTTATGGCATTTGATGAATTCAGGAAATCGAAAATTTCTGATGTTAAATTGGTAATAATTGGTTCAAAAATGTGGTGGACCTCAGAAATGGAATCTGCTTTTGAGAATATGAAGTTCGGAGATGAAGTAATTTTTACCGGTAGGCTTGAACCAGGTGATCTGGCCAGGGTTGCCGCCTCCGCTCTGGCTATGGTTTATGTTTCCACTTTCGAAGGTTTCGGAATTCCGATTCTTGAATCGTTCTATTGTGATGTGCCGGTAATAACTTCCAATGTTACCTCCATGCCCGAAGTGGCCGGGGAAGCCGCATTGCTTGTAAATCCATTTTCTGTAGATTCAATAAAGGATTCAATGAATAAAATTTATTCCGATAAACTGTTAAGGGATGATTTAATTAATAAAGGAAAAGTTCAAAGGAAAAAATTCAACTGGCAAAGCACGGCTGATAAACTTTGGAAATCTATAGAAAAAACAATGGAATAAAATAAAATTTAATTAGTACCCGGTTCCGGTTAATGATTTATCCGAAGCCAAAAAGATCCTCCGTGTTTTTCCACCCCCGTTAGGTTTGGATGGTTCCAAACGGGTTCCATAATTTTACTTAATTCATCATCTTCACTTATAAAGTAACAGGGTAAAATTGTTTTGTATTTTTCGCTGTTTGCAAGCAAAAGGGTTGCAAGCAGGTATTGTTCTGAATAAAAACGGTCGCACATGAATTGAGGATAATCGTACGGCAGGTAAATATCATGAATGTGTACAATCACCCCTTTTTTCAATCTGGGCAAAACATCAAGAAAACAAACCGTTACATCCGAATTTGGAAAACAGCGGTGTGAATTATCAATAAATAATATATCGTTTTCCTCCAGGGAGTCAATCATTGATAGATCCGTTAAATTTTCGAGGGGCTGCCGGATTACTTCATTTGCAAGCCTGTCAATGGACGCCCTCGGATACGGATCAATTGAAATTATTTTAGTTTGAAGTTTTTGATCCAAAATTGTCTTCCTTGCTACCTTGGTTGAATTTCCTGAACCAATTTCAAGATAGGTTTGGGGTTTAAAACGGGCAATCATTCCATACAGAGCAATGATATCAAGTCCCGGTAAAAATCCATTATTCCATGCTGGCAAATCTTCATTGGTTTCGGAACCCGAATTTTTAATTGAGAAAAATATATCTCTGTATTTTAAAAATTCTTCAAGGAGAATGGAATATTCTTTCCTGTTTTGATTAATTAAATTTTCCAAAAGGAAATGGGGCGGTTTTCCAAATCCATACCTGGGTTTAAAATTTACCTTATATTCCAAAAACAAACTTTGATATTTTGGGGAAAGAAATTTGTAAAATGACTTAATAAAATTCATGAATTAAACATTAATAATTTAATGTTAGTTGTTAAATTCTCCCTCTTGATTTTATTTTGACCCTAAGGTTGGATGAGGATTTTTTTTGAATCCCCGATATTAATTTAGGCTGCGGTATAGTAAAGTTATTAGTGGCTAAAAATTCTCCGGCAAATTTCGCAGATAATCGCAGAAAAATTCAGCGAAAATCTGCGGGAAAAAAATTCGTAGGTTTATGTTTAAAATACCACTACTTCAGAATGGTAACATGGCCAACGTAAGTATGTTTTTCCTGTTCGCGGGTAACATCTTTTAATTCTAATTTCCAAACATAAACATCCTGTTTAACAAGTTTTCTTGAACCAAAAGATCTTGCGGTTCCATCCCATGGGTCGTCCAGCGATTTTGATTCAAAAATAATATCTCCCCACCGGTCGAATATTAAAAACCTGAAATCCTCCCCAGGCTGAATCCCTACACCCGAAGGGAAAAAATAGTCATTTATTCCATCGTTGTTTGGTGTAAAAGCATTTGGAACATTCACATAAAAAACTCCGTCAATCTGAACAATTTTTGTAATACTGTCTTTGCAATTTTTATCGGTCTTTATCCATAAGGTAACAGGGTATTTTCCTGTGTCGGTAAGATAGTAAACAAAAGGGTTATCCGGTTCGCTTGAAAAATTAAAAGTTGAATTTTTCACATAACTGTTTCCAACCAGGGTGCTCGCGTCATTATCAAAAAAACTCCAGGCCCATTGATTTATGGTAAATCCTGTGGAGATATCGCTGAAATTAATGGTCATATTCTGAACATCTGTTGGCTGTGGACCGAAAAGAAAATCAGCCTTTGGGTTTGGGTTTACTGTTATATAATTTGTTTTGGTTATGCTGCTCTGGCAGGCATCTCCTGATATTACCGTTAAGCTTACATCATACTGGCCAACGTTCGGAAAAGTGTGGATAAAGGAATCACAGTCCTGGATGGATGTACTTCCATCACCAATGGACCAAACACAGCTTAAAGGGTTGAAAAGGTTAGTTGAAGTATTGGAAAATTTTACTGTAAAAACCGGAACCGGTTCACAACCCACCGTGGTGTCAGCAACCAATTTTGCTACCGGCTGCGGATAAAAATTAATTATTACAGAATCAGAAACAGGGGGTGCGCATCCATCAGAGGCTGTTACATAAAAAACATTTTGGGCGGGGTTAATTCCGGGAGGAGAAATGGTTCTGAACTGATTGGTATTGCCATCATTCCACAAATAAGTTATTTGATTATTTTTATTTCCTCCAAATGCAAAGGCACTCACATCGGTAGAAGTTCCTTCGCAAATTGTTGCATTTCCACTTGCAATAATATTTAAAGGCGGGAAAATTGAAATGCATTGAACCTGAGGTGCAGATACACATCCGTTAGCATCTGTTGCCGTAACCGTGTAGCAGGACTGGGTGGTTGGATTTACAGAATTTGTTGAACCCGTCATGGCATTATCCCATAAATAAGTATAGGGGGGTGTACCTCCTGAAGCAACAGCCCCGATAGTTCCTGTTGAATCAATACAAATGGTATCATTGATAAAGGGAGAAACAAGCACTTCCGAAGGCTGTTTTACAATTACCGAGGCATATCCTTCGCATAAATTCAAGTCATAAACGGTAACGGTAAATGAACCCGCGCATAAAGAATTTACTGCGTTGGTTGTTTGTCCGTTGCTCCATAAATAGGTGTATTGTCCGGGAGTTGTTCCGTTGCTTCCTGTTACAAATGCATTCCCATCACAAGTCCCAAAACAGGAAGTAGTATCACCGGCTGCCGTTGCATTGGGAGGAGGATTGAAACCAACAATTGCTGTCATAGAAGTATCACAGCCTTTTGAATCAGTAATGGTGATGATATAATTTCCATCCACAATATTTTTTGCGGATGAATCCGGATCGGCATTACTCCAGATATAACTATAGGGTGAATTTTGTCCCGAAATGCCAATCACTTCTGCTGAGCCATCGGGGTGTCCGCAGTTTGAATTAACTGTATTTAATACGATAGAATAATCCAATGGCTCTGAAATAACAAATATTGTATCCTCAAAACAGTTTTTAATATCCTTTACAGTGAGTGAATAGGTTCCATCGCACAATCCGTTTGAATTGGGTACATTTCCTGCTCCTGTGTTCCAGGTATAGGTATAACCTGAATTTCCTCCTGCAGGTATTACAACGGCATACCCCCCGCATGCATTATAGCAGGTATCGTTAAAAGCTGAAAAAGCAAGCGTAAGAGGGGGTGGCTGATTAATTTTTACTGAGGAAGTTTTTTGGCAATTATTCATAGCACTGGTAACTGTGATGGCATAGGTGCCCGTATCCAAACCCGAAAAAATTCCATTGGTTTGAACAATGGGACCGGCTCCGTTGTCAATGGAATATTGGGCGGCACCGGTGGCATTTATGGTCAGTGATCCGTCTTTGGCTCCATAACATGAAACGTTTACAGGTGAAACATTATTTATCGAAACACCCACCACAAAAACATCCGCTGTAAAAGTATCTTTACATAGGCCTGTTCCTCCAAGATAGGTAATAGGAAATATCCCTAACCCTGCAATGGTTGGGTTAAAGGTTCCATTGGCAGAGTTTGTAATGCCGATTCCCGACCAGGTTCCTCCGGGCATAACCGAGGATAAATTTACTGGGGGCTCATCAAGGCAAAGGGTGTCAGGTGTAAAAGTTGCATCAAATCCTGCAATTACGGTTACGTTGAAGGTGGTGTCCTGCACACAGCCGGCATTTGTAGTGGCGTTTAAGGTAACAGAATAATTTCCAGCGGTTGTATAGGTATAAGTTGGATTTTTAATGTTAGATGTATCTGAATTGCCCGTTGCTCCAAAGTCCCAGTGCCATGCTGTTATTGAACCCGGATTTACTGAAGATAAATCGGTGAAACTCGTTGGGTTTCCAATGCATGGAGAGGTGGCCGAAAAATTTGCAACCGGAATACTCGGGTTTGTTGGAAGAGTAATAGATAATGTAACTGCACAAGCCGATCCTGAAACGGGAGTAAGGGTAACGCTGTAGGTACCGGGTGTTGAAGTGGTAATATTTTGCGTTGAGGCGGTAAAACCATTCGGCCCTGACCAGGCATAGGTTGCCGCAC